>CAYUBV010000063.1:0-12171 GCA_964443035.1 uncultured Tangfeifania sp. | reverse complement strand
TAGTTTCGTTACCCCATGGAACTGGAAAAGAGATTAAAGTGCTGGCTTTGGTTACACCTGACAAAGAGCAGGAAGCCAAAGATGCCGGAGCAGATTACGTAGGTTTAGACGATTATATCGATAAAATCAAAGGTGGTTGGACGGATGTTGACGTGGTTATTACAATGCCCCCTGTTATGGGCAAAGTAGGCCAGTTAGGGCGCGTTTTAGGGCCCCGCGGTTTAATGCCTAACCCAAAAAGTGGTACAGTTACTATGGATATAGGAAAAGCTGTGTCAGAAGTAAAACAGGGTAAAATTGATTTTAAAGTCGATAAGTTTGGTATTGTGCATACAACAATTGGCAAAGTTTCCTTTTCTCCGGAAAAGATTAAAGAAAATGCCATTGAGTTTATCAACACCATTAACAAGTTGAAACCCGTAGCTGCGAAAGGTACTTACATTAAAAGCATTTATCTCTCAAGTACTATGAGCCCTGGTATTAAAGTTGAACCCAAGTCAGTTGTGACGATAAAAGCAGAGTAAAAATGAAACGTACAGAAAAAGAAGTTATTATTAATGACCTGCAGGAGCAAGTCAATGCGTACAGCCATTTTTACCTCACTGACATTAGTGGATTGAATGCTGAAGATACCAGCGATTTAAGGAGACTATGTTTTAAACAAGATGTAAAACTGGTTGTTGCAAAAAATACACTACTCCGTAAAGCACTCGATAATTCTGAAAAGAATGCTGAAGAGCTTTACGATGCGCTAAAAGGGAATACCACGGTAATGTTTGCCGAAACCGGTAATGCACCTGCAAAACTGATTAAAGACTTCAGGAAAAAACACAACAGGCCAATTTTAAAAGCCGCTTTTGTTGAAGAATCAGTTTACATGGGTGAAAACCAGTTGGAGACACTGGTAACGGTAAAATCGAAAGACGAACTTATTGCCGACGTTGTTGCCTTGTTGCAGTCACCAATGAAAACGCTGCTTTCGCAGTTGCAGTCGGGTGGCGACACAATACATGGTGTTTTGGAAACACTGAAAGAGAGAGAATAATTTTTTAGAAGTAAATTTTATAAAGTAAATAAAAATGGCAGATTTAAAACAACTTGCAGAAGAGTTAGTAAACTTGACTGTTAAAGAGGTTAACGAATTAGCTGACATCCTTAAAGAGGAATACGGAATTGAGCCAGCCGCAGCCGCAGTTGCAGTTGCAGGCCCGGCAGCAGGTGGTGGAGAAGGCGAAGCCGCTGAAGAACAAACCGAATTTGATGTTGTATTGAAAGCAGCAGGTCAGTCAAAATTAGCAGTAGTTAAGCTCGTGAAAGAATTAACTGGTCTTGGCCTCAAAGAAGCCAAAGCAGTTGTTGATGAAGCTCCAAAAGCTATTAAAGAAAAAGTTTCCAAAGATGAGGCAGAAGCCCTTAAGAGTCAATTGGAAGAAGCAGGAGCCGAAGTTGAAGTTAAATAATTCGCAATCAGACCTTTTAAAAGAGGTTGTATGGTTTAGAATCTTGCACAGCAGGATTCTAAACCTTTTTGTGTATTTATATTTTATATAATTAACCTGTATAAATACATGTCAGTAAATACAAAAATAGAGAGGATAAATTTTTCCTCATCACAGACAAGGTTTGATTACCCTGACTTCTTGGAAGTTCAAATTAAATCGTTTAAGGATTTTTTCCAGTTAAACACCACGCCTGAAAAGCGGAAGGAGGAAGGATTGTCACGGGTTTTCGAGGAAAATTTCCCGATTACGGACACCCGTAACAATTTTGTACTCGAATTCCTCGACTACCAGGTCGATCCGCCGAGGTATACCATTCAGGAATGCATCGAGCGTGGTTTAACTTTTAGTGTGCCTGTAAAAGCAAAACTGAAGTTATACTGTACCGATCCGGAGCACGAAGATTTCGATACCGTGGTTCAGGATGTGTACCTGGGAACAGTGCCCTACATGACCGAAAAAGGTACCTTTATTATTAATGGTGCCGAACGCGTTATTGTATCGCAGTTGCACCGTTCGCCTGGAGTATTCTTCGGCCAAAGTTTGCATGCAAACGGCACTAAACTTTACTCGGCACGTATTATACCGTTTAAAGGTTCCTGGATTGAGTTTGCAACCGACATCAACAGTGTGATGTTTGCATACATCGACAGGAAGAAAAAATTGCCGGTTACTACGCTGCTTCGGGCAATTGGGTACGAAAGTGATAAAGATATCCTGGAAATATTCAATCTCGCTGATGAAGTAAAAGTTTCCAAAACCGGACTGAAAAAAGTTATCGGTCGACGGTTGGCTGCCCGTGTTTTAAAATCGTGGGTTGAAGACTTTGTAGACGAGGATACCGGTGAAGTTGTTTCCATCGAACGAAACGAAGTGATCATCGATCGCGAAACCGTTCTGGAAGAAGAACACATCGAAGAAATCCTCGAATCCGGAGTAAAAACCATTCTGCTTCATAAAGATGATCAGAGACAACAGGATTATGCAATTATTTACAATACATTGCAAAAAGACCCCTGTAACTCTGAAAAAGAAGCAGTACTTCACATCTACAGGCAGTTACGTAATGCCGAGCCGCCGGATGAAGCAACGGCAAGAGATGTCATTGATAAGCTCTTTTTCTCCGACAAACGGTATGATCTCGGAGAAGTTGGCCGTTACCGGATCAATAAAAAATTAGGGCTCGATGTCGATGAAGAAAGCCGCGTGCTTACCAAGCAGGATATTATAGAAATTATCCGGCATCTGATTCAGTTGATCAACTCAAAAACCGATGTCGATGACATCGACCACTTGAGTAACCGCCGTGTACGAACAGTTGGTGAGCAAATGTACAACCAGTTCGGAATTGGCCTGGCCCGTATGGCCCGTACCATTCGCGAACGAATGAATGTACGCGACAACGAGGTTTTCACTCCGATTGATCTTATTAATTCAAAAACACTTTCCTCGGTTATTAATTCATTCTTTGGGACGAATGCATTGTCGCAATTTATGGATCAAACCAATCCGTTGGCCGAAATGACGCACAAGCGTCGTATGTCGGCATTGGGGCCAGGTGGTCTCTCTCGTGAAAGGGCTGGTTTCGAGGTTCGTGACGTTCACTATACGCACTACGGAAGGTTGTGTCCGATTGAAACACCCGAAGGACCAAACATCGGTCTGATTTCTTCGCTTTGTGTATTTGCAAAAATCACTGATCTTGGTTTCATCTCCACTCCTTACCGTAAAGTTGAGGAAGGAAAGGTTGACCTTTCCGATGAAGGAGCTGTTTATTTAACAGCAGAAGAGGAAGAAGGAAGAATTATTGCACAGGCAAACGCACCCATCGACTCCGACGGATATTTTATGAATCAAAAAGTAAAATCCCGTCTCGATGGTGACTATCCTCTCATTGATAAAGAAGAGGTGAACCTTATGGACGTTGGTCCGAACCAGATTGCCTCAGTTGCAGCATCTTTGATTACCTTCCTGGAACACGATGATGCCAACCGTGCTTTGATGGGCTCGAACATGATGCGTCAGGCAGTTCCGCTGTTAAGGCCGCAATCACCAATTGTTGGTACAGGCCTTGAAGCAAGAGCCGCTGCTGATTCACGGGTGCTTGTTAAGGCCGAGTTCGACGGTGTTGTTGAATTTGTTGATGCCAACCAGATTATTGTAAGGTACGATGTAACCGACGATGATCTTTTTGTGAGTTTCGACCCCGAGGTGGTTGCTTACGATTTGCAGAAATATTCAAAAACCAACCAGGGAACAACGGTTGACCTGAAACCGATTGTGCAAAAAGGGCAACGTATTGCCAAGGGAGAAATACTCTCGGAAGGTTATGCAACCGAAAAAGGTGAACTGGCCCTGGGCCGCAACCTAATGGTAGCATTTATGCCCTGGCAGGGATATAACTTTGAAGATGCCATCGTTGTTTCAGAAAGTCTTGTTCGCGAAGATGTATTCACCTCAGTTCATGTTGACGAATACAGCCTTGAAGTGCGTGATACAAAACGTGGTCTCGAGGAATTTACATCGGATATCCCGAATGTGAGTGAAGAAGCTACAAAAGATCTCGACGAAAACGGGCTTATCCGAATTGGGGCAAATGTAAAACCCGGTGATATTCTTATTGGTAAAATTACACCAAAAGGAGAATCTGACCCATCGCCCGAAGAAAAACTGCTGCGCGCCATTTTTGGCGATAAAGCAGGTGACGTAAAAGATGCTTCATTAAAAGCTTCTCCGTCGCTTTCAGGGGTGGTTATCGACAAGAAATTGTTTTCGCGGGTTGCCAAAGATAAAAAAGGAAAAACGGTTACTAAAGCGCTTCTCGATCAGATTGACGAGAAATTCGACAATGAAATAACCGCTTTAAGATCCCGCCTCGAAGATAAACTTTTTACCCTTGTGAGCGGAAAAACTTCCCAGGGTGTAAAAGATTATTACGGTACTGAAGTAATTCCGAAAGGAGTTAAATTCACGTTGAAACAACTGCAGGAAATTGATTACCTGAATGTGAATCCATCGAAATGGACCACTGACAAGCAGAAAAATGATCTGATTTTCAGGGTAATCAATAACTATATAATGAAGCACAAACAAGCTGAAGCAATTGCACGCCGCGAGAGGTATAACGTTACTATTGGTGACGAACTGCCCGCAGGTATTATTCAGTTGGCGAAAATTTTCATCGCCAAAAAACGCAAGCTCCAGATTGGTGATAAAATGGCAGGACGCCACGGTAACAAAGGTATTGTATCGCGTGTTGTTCGTCAGGAGGATATGCCTTTCCTTGCTAACGGAACACCGGTTGATATTGTATTGAACCCGCTGGGTGTGCCTTCGAGGATGAACCTCGGTCAGATTTATGAAACTGTTCTGGGCTGGGCAGGTAAAGAACTGGGAGTGAAATTTTCTACTCCTATTTTCGACGGCGCCGCGCTCGAAGAAATTTCAGAATACACTGACAAGGCAGGTCTTCCGCGATTTGGTAAAACAGTTCTTCACGATGGCGAAACAGGCGAACCCTTTCACCAGCAGGCTACAGTTGGTATCATTTATATGATGAAACTGGGCCACATGGTAGAAGATAAAATGCATGCCCGTTCTATCGGACCATACTCACTTATTACGCAGCAACCATTGGGTGGTAAAGCACAGTTTGGTGGACAAAGATTTGGCGAGATGGAGGTTTGGGCACTGGAGGCATTCGGTGCATCACACATCCTTCAGGAAATTCTTACCGTTAAATCGGATGATGTAATGGGACGTGCCAAAGCTTACGAAACCATTGTTAAAGGCGAACCAATGCCGCAACCAGGTATTCCGGAATCGCTCAATGTACTGTTGCACGAATTAAGAGGCCTGGGTCTCAGCATTAAGATGGAATAAAATCCCTCTTTCTATTATTGGTTCTGTTATAATGATTTTTAATTCAGATTATGGCATTCAGAAAAGATAACAAAGCAAAAGGTGGTTTCTCGAAAATTTCGATCAGCCTGGCTTCACCGGAAGAAATTCTGGAACGGTCGTTTGGCGAAGTTTTGAAACCCGAAACTATAAACTACAGAACTTACAAACCTGAACGGGATGGTTTGTTTTGCGAACGTATTTTCGGCCCTGTAAAAGATTACGAATGTCATTGCGGTAAATACAAACGTATCCGTTATAAAGGAATTGTTTGTGACCGTTGTGGTGTTGAAGTTACAGAGAAAAAAGTACGTCGCGAACGTATGGGACACATTGCACTGGTAGTGCCGGTGGCCCATATTTGGTATTTCCGTTCGTTGCCGAATAAAATAGGTTATTTGCTCGGCTTGCCGACCAAAAAGCTTGATTCGATAATTTACTATGAACGTTACGTAGTAATCAATGCAGGAGTTAAAGCAACCGACGGGGTAAAACAACTCGACTTCCTGACAGAAGAAGAATACCTCGACATTGTGGATACGCTTCCGAAAGAAAACCATTTACTGGACGATGAAGATCCGAATAAATTCATCGCTAAAATGGGTGCTGAAGCACTTTACGAAATTCTGGGCAGAATCGATTTGGATGATTTGTCTTTTACATTAAGGCACAAAGCCAACACCGAAACTTCTCAGCAGCGTAAAAACGAAGCATTGAAACGCCTCCAGGTGGTTGAAGCTTTCAGGGCAAGTAAAAACCTGAACCGTCCGGAATGGATGATCGTCAGGGTTGTTCCTGTTATTCCGCCCGATTTGAGGCCGCTTGTTCCGCTCGATGGCGGACGTTTTGCTACTTCGGATTTGAATGACCTTTACCGGCGGGTAATTATCCGTAATAACCGGTTGAAAAGGTTAATCGAAATAAAAGCCCCCGAGGTTATTTTGAGAAACGAGAAACGAATGCTCCAGGAAGCTGTTGATTCGTTGTTCGATAATTCAAGAAAAGCAAATGCTGTTAAAACGGAAAACAACCGTGCATTGAAATCGCTTTCCGACAGTTTGAAAGGGAAGCAAGGCCGGTTCCGTCAAAACCTGCTGGGTAAACGTGTTGACTATTCTGCACGTTCCGTGATTGTGGTGGGCCCTAAACTGAGGGTGCACGAATGCGGTCTGCCCAAGGATATGGCGGCTGAGCTTTACAAACCTTTTATCATTCGTAAACTAATTGAAAGAGGCATTGTAAAAACCGTAAAATCAGCGAAAAAAATAGTTGACCGGAAAGATCCCGTTGTTTGGGAAATTCTGGAAAATGTATTAAAAGGTCATCCGGTTCTCTTAAACCGGGCGCCCACATTGCACCGTTTGTCAATTCAGGCTTTCCAGCCGGTTTTAATTGAGGGTAAAGCAATTCAGTTGCACCCGCTCGTTTGTACCGGTTTTAATGCCGACTTCGACGGTGACCAGATGGCGGTTCACCTTCCGCTTGGAAACGCTGCCATCCTGGAAGCCCAGTTGTTAATGCTGGCTTCCCACAACCTTTTGAACCCTGCAAACGGTGCACCTATTCAGGTTCCGTCGCAGGATATGGTTCTTGGCCTTTATTACATGACCAAACCACGTGAAAATTCTAAAGGAGAAGGAATGACTTTCTATTCACCCGAAGAGGTAATGATTGCTTATTCAGAAAAAGCAATTGATTTGCACGCGGTGATTAAAGTGAAAGTTGAGGACGTTGACGAAAACGGCGAGTTCTTTAAGCACATTATCGAAACTACTGTTGGACGTATTCTTTTTAATGAATATGTGCCGCGGGAGGCTGGATACATCAATCAGTTGCTTACAAAAAAATCACTGAGGACAATTATTTACGATGTATTCAAAAGTTGCGGAAATTCAAAAACTGTTAAGTTCCTCGATGCGATTAAAGATTTGGGATATAACATGGCATATCGCGGCGGATTGTCGTTTAACCTTGCCGATGTTATTATTCCTGATGATAAAGAAACGATTGTTAACGAGGGTTACCAGGAAGTTGAAGATATTATCAACAACTATAACATGGGTTTCATTACCAACAACGAGCGCTACAACCAGGTTATCGATATCTGGACACATGCCAACTCGAAACTGACGAACTCGGTAATGAAAACCATTAGTACCGACAAGCAGGGTTTCAATTCAATTTATATGATGCTCGACTCGGGTGCCCGTGGTTCGAAAGAACAGATCAGGCAGCTTTGTGGTATGAGGGGATTGATGGCGAAACCGCAGAAATCAGGCTCAACCGGTTCACAAATTATCGAGAACCCGATACTTGCCAACTTTAAAGAAGGACTGTCGGTACTTGAATACTTTATTTCTACCCACGGTGCCCGTAAAGGTTTGGCAGATACCGCGCTTAAAACAGCCGATGCCGGTTACCTTACCCGTCGTTTGGTTGATGTGGCCCAGGATGTTATTATTTCTGAACCCGATTGTGGTACATTGCGCGGCCTGGTGGCTTCGGCAATCAAGAATAACGAAGAAGTGGTTGCTTCGCTTCCGGAGCGAATTATCGGCCGTACTTCGGTACACGATATTTATCATCCGATTAACGGTGATTTGATTGTAAAATCAGGAGCCCGGATTACAGAAGAAGTAGCTGCGGCAGTTGATGAATCACCGATTGAAAACGTTGAAATCCGTTCGGTACTTACCTGCGAATCCAAAATTGGGGTATGTACAAAATGTTACGGACAGAACCTCGCCAACGGCGATATGGTTCAGAAAGGCGAATCGGTTGGTGTGATTGCTGCCCAGTCGATTGGAGAACCCGGAACACAGCTTACCCTGCGTACTTTCCACGTGGGTGGTATTGCAGGTAACATTTCAGCACAGTCGACAGTGGAAGCCCGCTACGACGGTTATGCCGAAATTGAAGAGTTGCGTGCTGTTGAGAAGAAGGATGAAGATGGCAACCCGGTTGATATTGTAGTCAGCCGACTGGCCGAACTCAAAATCGTCGATAAGAATACCAATATTCCGCTTTCAACCCATACCATTCCTTATGGTTCAAGACTGTATGTGAAAAACGGGGAGGAAATAAGAAAAGGTAAACTCTTGTGCGAGTGGGATCCGTTCAATGGTGTAATTATTACTGAATTTGACGGTACCATCGAGTTCGAAAACCTGATAGACGGAATTACCTATCGCGAAGAATCGGACGAACAAACCGGTTACAGCGAAAAAGTAATTATTGAAACAAAGGATAAGACCAAAAACCCGACATTGAAAATTTTGGATAAAAACGGAGATATGATCCGTTCGTACAACCTGCCGGTAGGCGGGCATATTTCAGTGTCGCAGGATCAGAAAGTAAAAGCCGGCGATGTATTGGTAAAAATACCGAGAGCCGCCGGAAAAGCCGGTGACATCACCGGTGGTTTGCCACGTGTTACCGAGCTGTTTGAAGCACGTAATCCGTCTAATCCTGCAGTGGTTTCCGAAATCGACGGTGAAGTATCTCTGGGTAAAATAAAACGCGGAAACCGCGAGATTATCATTACCTCGAAAACCGGGGATGTGAAGAAATACCTTGTTCCTCTGTCGAGACAGATTTTGGTTCAGGAAAACGATTACATTCGCGCGGGTACATCACTTTCCGACGGTGCAACAACTCCCTCTGATATCCTTGCAATTAAAGGACCTACTGCTGTTCAGGAATATATTCTGAATGAAGTACAGGACGTTTACCGGATGCAGGGTGTGAAGATTAACGATAAGCATTTCGAAATTATCATCCGCCAAATGATGCGGAAGGTAACTATCGAAGACCCGGGTGATACCCGGTTCCTTGAAAAACAGATTGTTGACAAAAACGAATTCGTTTCTGAAAACGACTGGATTTGGAACAAGAAGATTATCATTGAGCCCGGTGATGCAGAAGGTTTGAAAGCCGGACAAATTATTTCGGCCCGCAGGCTGAGGGATGAAAATTCTCAATTGAGAAGAAAAGATAAAAAACTTGTTGAAGCACGGGATGCAATTTCCGCAACATCGAGTCAGAATCTGCAGGGAATTACCAGAGCAGCGCTGCAAACGCGGAGCTGGTTGTCGGCAGCATCGTTCCAGGAAACTACAAAAGTACTGAACGAAGCCGCTATAAACGGTAAAACCGATTACTTAGACGGGCTGAAGGAGAACGTAATTTGCGGTCACCTGATTCCTGCCGGTACCGGACTGAAAGAATACAAAAACCTGATTGTTGGTTCGAAAGAAGAGTACGACAGGTTAATTGAAACAAAGAATAACGATTAAGTGAGAGGAGAGCATTATGGATGAGAAAAAACAAAAACAACAACAACTGAATATTGAACTGAGTGAAGATGTAGCCCAGGGGATTTACTCGAACCTGGCGGTAATTACCCACTCGAGTTCTGAGTTTGTAGTTGACTTTGTGCGCATCATGCCGGGCGTGCCAAAGGCAAATGTAAAGTCGCGGGTAATTCTTACCCCGGAACATGCCAAAAGGTTGCTGATGGCGTTGCAGGATAACATTAAAAAGTTTGAATCGCTGCACGGGCCCATCAAAAACATCAAACCCGGTTCCGATCCATCCATGCCGCCCATGAACTTCGGCGGGCCCACCGCTCAGGCTTAAAGCATTTTTCGAGATATAAAAAAAGAGGAGATCAATTTTGATCTCCTCTTTTTTTTTGCAGAATTAATAGCTGTGCTTCCCGGGTGTCCAGCCAATCGGGTCGAGGTATTTTTTACCTGATTCAATGGCGGGAGATTCCAGTTCGGTTCTCAACTGATTTTAATAAAGTCCTTCAACAGAAAGATATCTCTCACCGTGGTCGTAATTAAACGTGAGAATACGTGACCCGGATGGCAGTTCTTTTATCTTTTTAGCCACGGCAGCCAGCGAAGCACCCGATGAAATACCCCCGAGAATACCTTCTTCCTTAGCTGCTCTTTTGGCATATTCAAACGCTTCTTCTTTTGTTACTTCTACCGTTCCGTCTAACAGTTCGGTGTTTAGATTTTCAGGAATAAATCCTGCCCCTATTCCCTGAATTTTGTGAGGGCCGGGCTCGCCGCCTCCAATCACCGGGCTGTCTTTTGGCTCGACAGCAAATACCTTGAGGTTTTTAAATTCTTTTTTCAAAATTTCTGCAACGCCGGTAATATGACCGCCTGTTCCAACTCCGGTAATCAGGTAGTCAATTCCCTCCGGAAAATCTTCAATGATTTCCATGGCCGTATTTTTCCGGTGTGCATCTACGTTCGACGGGTTTGAGAACTGGAACGGAATCCAGGAGTTGGAAATATCTTTTGCCAGTTCCTCGGCGCGGGCAATCGATCCTTTCATTCCCGTTTCTCGCGGGGTGAGTTCAAGCTCGGCGCCCAGTGCTGCCAGTACCTGACGGCGCTCAATAGTCATCGAGTCGGGCATGGTTAAAATTAACCGGTAACCTTTTACAGCCGCTACCATTGCCAGTCCAATTCCGGTGTTTCCCGATGTGGGTTCGATGATAACCGAGCCGGGTTTGAGAATTCCTGCTTTTTCGGCATCCTCCACCATAGTCAGTGCAATCCTGTCTTTTATACTGCCTCCCGGATTGGCTTTTTCAAGTTTCATCCAAACTTCGTAATCTTCCGGATAAAGCTTATTCAACTTCACATGCGGCGTTTTTCCAATGGTTTCCAAAATGTTATTTGCCTTCATAATTTTCTTTTTAAACGGTTAAAACAAAAAAGCCCTCCCAAAATATGGGAAGGCTTTTGTTTATCATTAAGATTTGAATTTCAACTTATCTCACAACAAACACCTTCCCGGTCCTACGGAAACAGTAACAAGTAATATTACATAAGGTGTTCATCATAATGAGTGCAAGATATGTAATTTTTATTGATTCTAAATAATTAATTCAACTTTTATACATCAGCCATTTCATCAATTCCTTGAAATTTACTTTTTTACCGTACATGAGCAACCCGGTTTTGTAAATTTTTGCAGCTACCCATATTGCCCCGATTGTTGTGATTATGAGCAATCCCATTGAAAGCAACAGCTCCCAGGTAGGAACTCCGTACGGAATACGGGCGAGCATAGCCACCGGTGAAGTAAACGGAATGATTGAGCCCCAGAAAGCCACCGGACCTTCCGGATTGCGTGCGATCGGGAACAGCAGCATGATGGAAATAATGAGCGGAAAAGTGATTGGGAAAACCATTTGCTGCGAATCTTCGTCGTTATCTACTGCTGCGCCAATTGCCCCAAGCAGTGAACTGTACATGAGGTATCCGCCCAGAAAATAGAAAACAAATGAGAAAAGAATCAATCCGAGATTCAGGTTTCCGATCATTTCAAGCGCTTCCGCCACCTGGTTCTGGTCGGCGGCCTGTGTCATTCCGCTGCCCATCGACTGCCGGCTTTCCATCAGGGTTTGCCCCATTTGCTGTGCGCTTTCGGGAGTAAAGAAGCTTTGAACCACGGTTAAAGCAATAAATCCAACAACCACCCAAATTGCAACCTGGGTAAGACCCACAAGTACCGTCCCGATAATTTTTCCGGCCATCAACTGAATGGGTTTCACCGAAGAAATAATCACCTCCACAATGCGGTTCTTCTTCTCTTCCATCACACTTCGCATGACCATCGAGCCGTACATAAAAACAAAAAAGTAAATAATGAATCCCATGGCATAACTGGCAATAAAAGCCACAGCCGATGAGCTTTTTTTCGCTTCGCCGGTATCCGAAATTTTTAAGGTGTTCAGATTTACCGA
>CAYUBV010000062.1:8810-12362 GCA_964443035.1 uncultured Tangfeifania sp. | reverse complement strand
TGACAGAAGTGATGTTGGATACAAACTGGTTCATCTGATAAATAAACAGAAACAGGAAACTTCCGGCAATTATAAAAACTACAAGGGTACTGATAAGAGATGCAATGGTCCGGCCTAATTTTGCTTTTTCCAAAACATTGCTGAGAGGGGCTGTTAACAGCGCGAAGAATATTCCGAAAATAAACGGGATTAAAAAAGATGATCCTACATAAAGAAAAGCGAAAACAATGAGGATTAAAAGCAGTATTTTAATAATTTTAGTGAGGTTCATTATTTTTAAAAGCATTTTGGTGTTTCATTCCATCTCTGTGCAAATTACAATAATTTGGCAAACAGCTTATAATATCTGGTATGAAAATTTATGCAGAAGAAAAATAATCTCTTGCTGGCTGGTCTGCAATTCAGATTAAAAACTGAAACAAATCCGGTTTTTCATTCAGGTATTCATACACAAAACCGTTTTCTTCCATTCGTTTTATCAGTCCGTAATAATCCTCTTTTTGCTGCACTTCAATCCCAATAACTGCCGGGCCTTTTTCGCGGTTGGTTTTTTTGGAATATTCAAAATGCGTTACGTCATCATTCGGGCCGAGCACCACATCCACAAAAGTACGCAAAGCGCCGGAACGCTGCGGAAAACGAACGATAAAATAGTGTTTCAGCCCTTCGAACAACAGCGAGCGTTCCTTGATTTCCTCCATGCGGGTGATGTCGTTGTTGCTGCCGCTCACGATGCAAACCACGTTTTTCCCTTTAATTTCATTTTGAAACTGTTCGAGAGCAGTAATCGACAATGCTCCCGCCGGTTCAATCACCAGGGCATCGTGGTTGTAAAGTTCCAGGATTTTGGTGCAGATACGTCCCTCGGGCACGGTAACCATCCGGTCGATAATTTCACGGCAGATTTCAAAAGTAAGGCTCCCCACTTTTTGTACCGAAGCTCCGTCAACAAACTTATCGATGGTTGAAAGCTCAATTATTTTCCCGGCCTCCAGTGAGTTTTTCATCGACGGGGCTCCCGCCGGTTCAACACCAATTATTTTTGTTTGCGGACTAACCTGTTTGAAATAAGCGCCTGCTCCGGCTGCCAGTCCGCCGCCGCCAACCGGGATAAACAGATAATCGATGGGTTCCCGGGTATCCTGTAAAATTTCAAGTCCAACCGTCGCCTGGCCTTCGATTATTTGCGGGTCGTCAAACGGATGAATGAAAGCCATGCCGGTTTTTTCGCTGTCTGCTTTGGCCGCATTTTCCGCCGCATCGTAGGTGTCGCCTACCAGGATAATTTCCACGTTTTCTTTCCCGAACATTTCCACCTGCCGTATTTTTTGTTTGGGCGTGGTGGCCGGCATGTAAATCTTTCCTTTGATATTTAGTTTGCTGCACGAAAAAGCTACTCCCTGTGCATGGTTGCCTGCGCTGGCACAAACCACACCTTTTTGCAGCGACGATTTTGATAAATGAGCAATTTTATTGTATGCACCGCGTATTTTGTACGAACGCACCGCCTGCAAATCTTCGCGTTTCAGAAAAATGTTGCTTTCAAATTCTTCCGAAAGATTGCGGTTTTTTTCCAGCGGAGTATGGCTGGCAACTATATTCAAAGTAATTTTTGCCTGTGTGATGTCTTCCAGTTTCGGAAAGTATTTTTTGCCTGAATTCATTCCAATCGGTTTTCTGCAAAGGTAACAATTAACCAAAGGTTGTGTTTTCCTTCATAAAAAAGAGTAGGCATTGAGTTTGATTTTATAAGGATTGAATGGTTACTTTTATTTTTGATAAACTTTCCGGCAGCTTATTTCCATCCTCCGCAAATGCCAGCAAAAATCCGCCGCCACCTGAGCCAAGTAACTTAACGGGCGTGTTGTTTTGTGTGCTGTTTTTGAAAAAGTTTTTGAATGATTCAGGGATCATCTCAGAAAAGTTTTCCAATTGAAAAGCAGAGATTTGCTTCAGTTGCCCGAAAAGTTTCTGTTGGTTTCCGTTCAGAAAAGCCTGGATGGCTTTGTTGTTGGCCGGTAAAAAATCGTTTTCAAAACGTTTTTTGAACTCCCGGGTTTCCATTTTTTTGTTGAAAAGTGAAACCAGCGGTGCAGTGGAACTTTTTATTTTGGTATTGACTAAAAAGGCCGAAAAATTGCAAAACGAATTTTTCATTTCCGGAAGCTCAATTTTTTGTGACGAAAACAAAACCGGCCGGTTTAAAAAGGAAACGAGTGGATCGATTCCTGAACTGCGGCCGTGAAAACTGTTTTCAAGCAACGAAAAATCGTCCTTCAGATTTTGAAGGATTTCATGGTTTAATGATTCATTTTCCTTTTTCTGAAAAGAGCTGTAACGCTCAAAAATTGCCGTACAAAGTGCTCCCGAACTTCCCAGTCCGTATTGAACCGGAATATCCGAATCGAAATACAAACCTTTCTGCAAATCTTTTTTTAGCGATTCCAGTTGAAGCGGAAAGTGCAAACGAACGTTGAGATTGGCAGCATCAAACGTGGAGTGAAACTTTAAAATTTCGGACTGGCTGTTCAGAGTCGTTTCTTTTTTTGATTTCATTTCAAACTGCAGTGAACCACTGAATTTTGGAAACGGAACAGCCAGCGCATCAGCTCCGTAAAGCAATCCGTATTCGCCAAGCAGCAATATTTTTGCGTTGAATTTTTTCATTTGTTCAACATTTTAGGGCCGCTTCCAATCCGGTCGTCCAGCCAGCTTCCGTTTTCGGTAAGTTCCAGCAGTTCATTTTCAATAAAATGGTGCACTTCTTTTTTGTTTTTTTTAAAATAAAGAAAATGAATATTTGGCCCGGCATCGATGGTAAAACCAACCTGCAAATTTGTCTCGCGGCGAAAATCCTGAATTTTCCTGATAATTGCCAGACTGTTCGGATGAAGCAGCAAATAAGGCGGTTCTGAGGTCATCATCATCGAATGCAGACTAAGGGCTTCTTTTTCTGTAATTAAAAAGAATCGCTCATGGTTGCCGGATTTCATTGCTTCAAGAATTTCGTGTGTATGACTGTTTGCCTGTTTTATCCTTGCTTCCCTAAAAGTATGATCATTCATTAGTTGGTGCCCGGCCGAACTGGAAACTTTCTTTTTCGCGGATTCGACCAACAAAATAGCATTTTGCAGGGTGAAATAATCAGGGTGAATGTTTTCGGAGACCGGAATGGCGTGGTAGTTTGACGTTTCCGGCATTTCATCAAATTCGCCCCAGATGGCAAATTGCGGGTAAACCGACCGGCATGCGCTGCCGCTACCCAGTCGCGCCCATTCCGAGGCTTGCTTGAAAAAGTTTTGTGTTTCGACTATTTCTCCGGTCACCTGTTTTTTCAGGTGGGCCAAACAAAGTGCCAGCGCCCCAAACGCCGAAGCCGATGAGGCAATTCCGGCGGAGTGCGGAAAAGTGTTGCTGCTTTCAATACGAAACGAAAAATCATGCACCCATTTTTCGTTTGTTGCCAGTGCTTCAATGTATTTCAGGATTCGCTCTGAAAAAGACGATCGTTTTCCTTCAAAAAAGAAATCGAATTTTTTGGAACGGTTCGAA
>CAYUBV010000062.1:0-8710 GCA_964443035.1 uncultured Tangfeifania sp. | reverse complement strand
CCGTTAAAGTCGCTGAAATACTTATCCTGAACAGGTTGCTCATCAATAATTTCAGCGATAATCGTTTCATGTTCGCTGATCAACTGTTGAAAATCATCAAGTGTTTTTGCTTTGGATATATTTTCAGAAATCGCATCAATTTTGGTGATTTCAACAGAAATATCACCTTTCGCATTCAGAAAATGTTCAATGCCATGACGGGTATTTTTTTTGGTTCCTGAATAGACAAAAAAGAGGTGGTCTTCAAAAGGAAAGTTAAGATTCACCGGGATCGGCATTTCATCTTTCTGGTATAAAACCGGCCCATCTGCTTTTGCACAGGCGATGTCGTATCCGGAGCCTTTAAAAACCAGCTCGTTTAATCGATAAGCATCAACGTTTGTCCAGCTTGCGAGGTTGGCAATTAGTGTGCTGCTGCTGCCAAACCCCCACTGCGGATCGAACTCCAGTTTAGTTTGAATATTAAATCCCGTTTCAAAAGGAAAATCAGGATTTAGCTGCTGAGTGGTTTCAAAGATCTTTTTCAGCACGGTTGCTTTTTCCGGATCATTACTTTCGATAATTTTGAAAGCGGGAAGTTGAAACTCGCAGGAGAACCACTGACCTTTTGGGATGAATGCTTCCCAGTTGATCCTGTTTTTTTGATTTCCGGGAGAAACGGTCATCGACTGACTCAATTTCAATGGCAATGCCAGCGCCTTTGCTCCCTGCAAAACGAGGTATTCACCGGTAAGCAGCAGTTTTCCGTGCGCATAATGTTTTGAGGTTGTTTCAGTCATGATTTTCCAAATACTTCTGAACCGCGGAATACGAAACTTCCTTATTGCTGAACCAGGCTTTGGCTGCAGCTTTTTGTTCTTCCGAAAGGTTGAACTGGCTCAGAATATTACTCAGGTGCATTTTCATGTGGCCTTTTTGAATTCCGCCGGTAACCAGTGCATTTACAGCCGCCCAGTTGGAGGCGAGCCCGGCGGCGGCAATGTAGCCCATGAGTTCCGGCGCCGAAGGATGTTGAAGAATTTTCATCGCCAGTTTCGCCATCGGATGCAGTGTGGTAACTCCTCCCACAACGCCCACTGCCAGTGGGATTTCCATTTCAAAACGGAAATGGTTATTTTCAATCCGGGCCACGCTCATTCCACGGTACTGTCCGTCTTTTGAGGCATAAGCGTGCGCACCGGCTTCAATGGCGCGGTAATCGTTGCCGGTTGCCACAGCCAGCGCATCCATTCCGTTGAAAATGCCTTTGTTGTGCGTTACTGCCCGCGATACATCGTTGCGGGCAATGTGAACGGCCAATGCAAATTTTTCAGCATAGTTTTTCGCGTGTTGCCAATTTTCGGTCAGTTTTTCTACCGGACACTCTACCCAAACTTTTACCCGGCTGTTTGGCACGTAATTGGACAAAATGGCCATGATGATTTCTATCTTTTTTTCCTCTTCCGGGAAAAGATCCCTGGTTTGGATGAAATTCCGAAGTGTCTTTCCCATTTGCTCCAAACAGGAATTGATGAAGTTGGCGCCCATGGCATCGCGCGTTTCAAACGAAACGTCTATTTGATAGTATTCCGGATGAATATCAGGCAGATATTTTAACTCAATTTCACGAATTCCGCCTCCCCGTTTTTCCATATTTTGAGTGATTGAAGCAGTTTCTTTTAAAAGTTGGATTTTTATCTCGGGGAATATTTTTTTAAGTTTTTCAGGATTTCCTTTCCATTTGAAATGCACCTGCCCTTTTTTTTCGGTATCGATAATTTTTGTGTGAAATCCGCCTCGTTTAGCCCAGAATCCGGCAGCTTTGGCCAATGCAGCAACTACCGAACTTTCTTCAGTTACCAAAGGGAAAGTCAGCAATTCACCATTGATTATAAAATTGGGCGCCACCGTGAAAGGCAAGTGGTAATTCGATAGCTGGTTTTCGCTTAATTCAGCAATTATGGATTGGATATCAGAATTTTCCAGTTGGAAAGAGTCCAGAAATTCAGCCGTTGATTCACCGAGATTCAACTCCTGAATCAACCAGTTAATTTTTTCTTCACGCGTCAGTTTTGAAAAGCCCCGTATGATTTTATTCTCCGTCATAATCCGGATCGATTTTTAAGAAATTTTGCGCAAAACGGTACGCCGTAATCTGGTTTTCAATAAAAGTTTTCAACGTATCATAATCGCTGGTGGCATGTTTTAATACTTGTGAAGCCATGCCAAAAATGGCTGGCAGCTTGCTTTTTGAAACGTAAAAATACCCGTCTAAATAGTTTTTGATTCCGCCTGAAATAATGATTTGCCGGCAGGAAATGTTGTCGTCGTTTTCAACAATGCGGTTTACAGAATTTACCATTTGCCCGGCCGATTGCCCAACAAAAGTAAACGGTCGAAACATCTCGAGTTTGTCGGGTTCATCGCGCATGAGTTCGAGTTTTGAAAAATTGGTGCCGCCAAATGCTGCAAATTCAATCGCTTCCAGTTTCAACTGAAGCAGCCGTTTTAGGCTTTTTCCGCCCATTCCGTGTCCCACTTCTTTAACAATCAGGGGTATTTTAATGCGGTTCATCAACTCTTCGATGGTTTCCACGGGCGGGTTTTCGATGTGGTCGCCTTCAGGCTGAAACCACTCCTGCATCGGGTTTACATGAATAATCAATCCGTCGGCCCGCAATTCACCCACCAAATCGACAATAGCCTGTTCGTTTTTATCTTTCAGCAGTTCTTCAACTTGTGCAATTCCCAGGTTGGCCCAAAAAGGTTGTTCTTCGCCAATCACGTCGCGGAAATCGAAATCTTCCCAGTGTTCTTTGCTGAAAAGAATTTTGCGGCAGGAACCGAGTCCCATTCCCAGACCAAATTCGCGGCAGGCGCGGGCAATGTTGCTGTTAATGTCGCGTGCTACGCCGGTACCTCCGGTCATGCTCGAAACCCAAAGCGGTACATTCATTGTTTTTCCCAAAAAAGAAAACGGTTCACTCATTCCCCGCGGATGTCCGGCCAGCATCGGCTCGTAAATAAAACGGCGATCCTGCTCAAATTTTCCGGTCTGCGAATTGAGCGCCAGGTTGATATGGTCGAGTTTCCGGTCTTTTGTCTCCATGTTAATCCTTTAGAATTGAGCGTGATATAACTGTTTTCAGCACTTCCGAAGTCCCTTCGCCGATGGATAACAACCGTTGGTCGCGGAAAAAACGTTCGATGGGGTATTCATCGTCGCGGAAGAAACCGGCGCCGCCAAAAATCTGCAGCGCTTCGCTTGCCACTTCGCTTGCCACTTCCGAAGCATAATATTTTGCCATGGCTGATTTTATGCCGAATGGGTGTCCGTTGTCTTTCAACCAGCAGGCGTGATAAAGTGTATTTCGTACATTTTCAATTTTTGTTGCCATTTCAGCAAGTTTGAAAGCATTGGCCTGGAATTCAGCGATGGGTTTGCCAAATTGCCTGCGTTTTTTTGCAAAATCAACAGCCATTTCAAAAGCTCCCTGTGCCAGTCCAAGTCCCATGGCTGCAATTGACAACCGGCCCGAATCAATGGTTTTCAGCATGATTTTTATTCCCTGGCCGCGTTCGCCGAGCTGGTTTTCTTTCGGAACCTCGCAATTTTCCAGGTAAATCATTCCATTGTCTGCAGCGCGCCAGAGCAGTTTGTTTTTCATGTATTCCGTTCGGTAACCATTGGTTTCTTTCGAAACCAGAAATGTGGTAAATTCTTTTTTGCCATTTTCCCGCTGACCGGTGTGCGCCACCAAACTCATTCCTCCTGCCATTTCTGAAGCTGCATTGGTGATGTATTTTTTGTGGCCGTTTATCACCCAGCCATTGTTTTTTTCTTGGGCAGTTGTTTCAACGCCCTGCGCATCCGAACCCGCATTTTCCTCAGTCAGGCCAAAAGCCCAGAGTTTTTCACCGGTACACAAAGAAGGCAGAAATTGTTCCTTCTGCTTTTCGGTGCCAAATTCCATGATTGGGCCTACTCCCAGCGAATTATGGGCCGCCAGAGTCGCTGCCACTGAGCTGTCGGTACGCGCCAGTTCTTCCACAGCAATAATAAACGAGAGGTAGTCGCTGTTTTGACCACCGTACTTTTCAGGAGCCTGCATCCCGAAAAGGTTCAGTTCACCCAGCGAGCGAATTAAATCTTCCGGAAACTGTTCATTGGCTTCATATTCACCAATTACCGGCTTGATTTTTTTTTCAGCAAAGGAACTGACTTCCTCTCGGATTTTATGGTGCTTCTCTTTTAAAAATGCGTTCATAAATGCTATTAATATTCAAATTCAACTAACGTTTTTTCGTCTTTAATTGTTTCGCCTTTCGATACTCCTATACTTTTCACCAGCGCAGCCACCGGACTTTTTATCGTTATTTCAGATTTCATCGATTCGATAATTACCAAATCCTGACCCTTTTTAAGCAAGTCGCCCGGTTTAACCAGAATATCAATTACTTTCCCAAACAATCCTGCAACAACTTTCTCCGTTCTCAACTCCGTTTCTTCTTTGCGGGCTTTTTTTATCTGAACTTCATTTAAAATACGATTGCTCCTCAATTGGTATTGATTGCTGTTTAGCTGCGCAAGCGCATAATTTCTTTTTTGGGAAATAAAGATAATAATATCTTTATTATTCAGCGAAAAACTAATTTTTGATCCGTCAAAATTATGATTCGTAACAATGAAATGTTTGCCGGCCAGATTTATACGTAAAAACTGGTTTCTTTTTAAAACATTTCCCCGGTATTTTTTCCCTGCTATATGGATTTCAAAAGTATCGTGAATTCTTCGGATAATTGTTTGATTCCACGGCGAAATGTTGGTTTGCGGACGATAAAAATGATGAAGCAAGTATCCGGCAATTAATACCGGAATCAATTTCTCAACATTTTCATTCATATTTTCAGGCAGAATTTCTGCCATTTTATTTTCCAGCCAGCGGGTATGCACATTGTTGGTATTGAAATCCTGGTGTTCCAAAATCTGCTGAAAAAGCAACTGGTTTGTTTTTACACCTGAAATATACAATTGCGAAAGTGCGTCCTGCATCGCAGAAATGGATGTTTCGCGTGTTTTTTCTGAAACGATCAATTTTCCGGCAAGTGAATCGTAAGCTGCTGGTACTAATGTTTCTTCAGTGAGATAGCTGTCCCATCTTGCTGAACCAGGTGTGTGAATTTCCTCAACAATTCCAGGGGTGGGAGAGAACCCGGCGGCAGGGTCTTCCGCACAAATTCTCAGTTCAATGGCATGACCGCTTTTTTTAATTTCGTTTTGAGAAAGATTGATCGTTTCACCACCGGCAATTCTAATCTGCCATTCTACCAAATCTTCGCCTGTAATAAATTCCGTTACAGGATGCTCCACCTGGAGTCGGGTGTTCATTTCCAGGAAAAAGAAATCTTCCCTTTCGTCAACCAGGAATTCGATGGTTCCGGCACCTCGGTAATTAATGGATTGTGCAATTTTTAACGCTGCTTTATATAATTTCTTTTTTGTTGCCGGGGAAATGGAAACCGCTGGCGCCTCTTCAATTAGTTTTTGATAGTGGCGCTGGATGCTGCATTCGCGTTCGAAGAAATGAACGGCGTGGCCTTTTCCGTCGCCAACAAGCTGCACTTCGATGTGCCTTACTGTTGGCAGGTATTTTTCCACCAGCAACTCGCTGTTTCCAAAATAGTTCAGGGCCGCAGCCCCGGCACGTTTCATTACGGCGGGCAGCTTTAGCGGTTCATGAACCACTTTCATGCCTTTTCCGCCTCCGCCTCCCGAAGCTTTTACCAAAATCGGGAATTCTAAATCATTCAATACTTTTAAAATTTCCCTTTCGGAACCTGAAACTGATGGAATTATTGGAATGCCCAGCTTTTCGACAAACTGGTTGGCCTGCTTCTTTTCTCCCATCAACCGGATTTGTTCCGATGTTGCGCCAATAAAAATCAGGCCCGCTTTCTCCACCTTTTCAGCAAACGATGCATTTTCCGACAGAAATCCGTACCCCGGGTGAATGGCCTGCGCGCCTTTTTCGAGGGCGGTTTTTATTATTTTTTCCTGATCCAGGTAAGTTTCCTGAAGCAAATTTCCGTCAAGCAAAACCGCTTCATCGGCCTGAGAAACATGCAACGACCCATTGTCATCTTCCGCATAAACGGCTACTGTTTGGATCCCGAGTTTTTTAGCCGTTTTGATAATTCGAACGGCAATTTCACCCCGGTTGGCAATGACTATTTTTTTTATGCGGTTCATGTGTGTGTTTCCGTTTTTTGTTTCACCCAGCCCGGTTTCCGTTTTTCAAGAAAAGCGGTTAATCCTTCCATGCCTTGTTCTGAATGAGCCAGCTCAGCCAGCAAATTGGCAGTGTATTCACTGTTTTTTGTCGTAATTTTCCCTGAATCAATATTTATCATCAGTTGCTTGCAAACACGCAATGCATCAGGCGAAGCCAACCTTAGCTTGCCAATAAGTTGTTCCACAACTAATGTGAGGTTTTTATCTGGTGCAGTAAAATCGATCAACCCTGAATGCAGTGCATCAGCGGCCGAGAATCTTTCGCCTGTAAACATCATTTTTTTCATGCTTTGAGGCGAAAGTCTTCGCGCAATAAATGGCATGATTGTGGCCGGAATAATCCCCAGTTTAATTTCGCCAAAAGCAAAATTTGCAGATTCCCCGGAAACTACAAAATCACATGCCGAAATAATGCCATTTGCGCCACCCAGCACATTTCCGTGAACCGCCGCTATTGTTATTTGCGGAATTTCATACAATGTTTTTAGCAGTTCCGGAATCTGCATGTATTCCTCCCGGTTTTCCTGTTTTGTTTTGTCTTTGGCCGATGCAAACCATTTGATGTCGGCCCCGGCGCAAAATGATTTTCCTTTTCCGGAAATAACCAAAAACTGAATGGTTTCCTGTTTGGAAGTCCAATCCAGCGTTTCCTGAAATTCTTTCAAAATTTCCGGATTCAGCGCATTGTGAATTTCGGGCCGGTTCAGAATTAAATCTGCCCGGTTATTTTCAATTTTTAATTCAATGTATTTCCGGTTTTTCATAAGTGTCACATTCTGAAAACGCCGTACCCGGGCTCTTCAATTTTTTGATTTAAGGTGATGTGAAATGCAATTCCAAGGATATCTCTGGTTTCAGCAGGGTCGATGATTCCGTCGTCCCAAATTCGTGAGGAACTGTAATAAGCTGTACTTTCTTCCTGAAACTGTTCAGCAAGATTGCTTTCGCTGCCGTTTTGGCCAATGGTTTTTAAAATGCTGCTGGCCTGTTCGCCGCCCATCACCGAAATGCGCGAATGCGGCCACATAAAAAGAAAATCGGGTTCGTAAGCGCGGCCTGCCATGGCATAATTTCCGGCTCCGAACGAACCGCCTACAACCACGGTGATTTTCGGAACAACTGTATTTGCCACAGCCTGAATGAGTTTAGCCCCGTCGCGGGCAATTCCTTCGTGTTCGTATTTCTTTCCCACGATGAAACCTGTGATGTTTTGCAAAAAGAGCAACGGAGTTTTGCGTTGGTTGCACAACTGAATAAAATGGGCGCCTTTCCGCGCGCTTTCAGCAGTTAAAAAACTACGGTTGCCCAAAATTCCGATTTTTATTCCTTTGATTTGTGCAAATCCGGTTACCAGATTTTGACCGTAATTTTCTTTGAATTCAAGAAAATCGCTGTCGTCAACTAAGTGTTTGATAATTGCATGAATATCGATGTATTTTTTTAAATCTGTCGAAAGGTAATTGTAGATTTCTTCCGGAAAACCTTCCGGTTCCTGAAATTCTTTCGTCTCAGTTTTTCGTTTCTGGGTTTCCTGTAATCCTGAAACTATTTTCCGGCAAATTTTGAGCGCATCTACATCGTCTTCAGCGAGATGATCGGCCACGCCGGAGATTTTTGTGTGAACATCTCCGCCTCCGAGTTCTTCGGCTGAAACCTCTTCGCCCGTTGCCGCTTTTACGAGTGGCGGCCCGCCAATAAAAATGGTGCCCTGGTTTTTTACAATAATGGTTTCGTCGCACATGGCCGGAACGTAAGCTCCGCCGGCTGTACACGAGCCCATAACAACTGCTATCTGCGGAATTCCACGGGCAGATAATTGCGCCTGGTTGTAAAAAATCCGGCCAAAATCGAACCGGTCGGGAAAAACGTTGGCTTGCTCGGGCAGGTAAATTCCACCTGAATCTACAAGATAAATACAGGGCAGTTTATTTTTCAGTGCAATTTCCTGCGCGCGGATGTGTTTTTTAATGGTTTCGCGAATGTAGGTTCCGCCTTTTACTGTGGCATCGTTGGCAACAACCATGCATTCCTTTCCGTTTACAACTCCGATTCCGGTTACGATTCCGGCAGAAGGAAACGAATTGTTGTACTGGTCGTATGCCGCAAAAGTGGATAATTCCAGAAAAAAAGTATTGGGATCGACCAAAAGGTCGATTCGTTCACGGGCCGGTAATTTCCCACGTTCACGGTGCTTCTCTTTCGATTTCTCCGTTCCGTGGGAACTTACCTGTTCAAGCCGGGTTCTGAAATCCTGCATAACCCGAAGATATTCCGTGTTTTTAATTTCTTTTATTCCCGAACTTTTTGAGATATTATTTTGATGGTTGTTCCCCATTTTTTCTGAATCATGAATAGCTTGCAAAATTTTCTATAATGACAAAATAATACGCTATATGTTCATTTATTTGGTGTTATTTTTAGACAAAAAAACCGTTTCCT
>CAYUBV010000061.1:0-12374 GCA_964443035.1 uncultured Tangfeifania sp. | reverse complement strand
CCGGGCTTAACTTTTGGCGTTTCAACTTCTGTCCATTTAAAATGATTGTAGGATTCGAGTAATGCTGCTTTCATAATTTCAGATTATAATTTTCCACCAAAATACTGTTTATGAAACTGATTTCAAATTCAGAAAAAAAATAATACCATTTTACAGACAAATTTACTCACAAATAATAGTGGTATAATGCCCACATCGTGATCCCTACGGGACGATAGATGTTTAATAATCAGCAATGAACGGAGTGACCCCGAGAATTCGGGGGCTGAGTACAATTAAACACTAATCGGTATAAATCAACAAAATTTACCGGGATTTTGAAAATACTGTGGAATATTTTCCCCTATGAGAGAGGTGCGTTTTCCACACTAATGAAAATTTTACCAGTGATTGAAGTAACCCAACAAAAATAAATCAGCCACAAAATTCTGTTTTAATCCATCTCTTCTGTGAAAACCGACATCGTAAAAGCCATAAATTCAAAGTAACCCGCATAAATTGGTATTCACAAAAAACATTTCAACCATTTAGTTTACAAAAGTCCTTCATTTGCAAATATTTGAAGGAATGAATTTTGCAAAATCAGAATAAACCAAAAAAATTACATTATGGATGGAAAAGAAAGAATGATAGAGCAACAGCTCAAAGGACGGGATATAACAGATGAAAATGTACTTGAAGCCATGCGAAAAGTTGACCGCAAAACATTTGTGCCCGAAGACATGAAACGACATGCCTACGAAGACACGCCACTACCGATTGGAAAAGACCAAACCATCAGCCAGCCATACATTGTGGCATACATGGCCCAGGTACTCGAAATCGGGAAAAATGAAAAAGTACTGGAAGTGGGCAGCGGTTGCGGATACAACGCAGCAGTTCTTGCACAAATGGCTTCGCATGTTTACAGTGTTGAAATTATTGAATGGCTGGCCGACCTTGCAAAAAAGAACCTCGAAGCGGAAGGAATTAAAAATGTAAGTGTCCGCTTTGGCGATGGTTACAAAGGCTGGCCGGAACATGCACCTTTCGATAAAATTATTTTAACGGCAGCAACTCCCGAAATTCCAAAACCATTAAAAGAACAACTCAGCATTGGAGGCAAAATACTCGGTCCGGTTAGTAACACCTATCAGAAACTCATTTTGCTTGAAAAAACAGGCGAAGATGAATTTGAAGAACACGACATGCTGCACGTTCGGTTTGTACCGATGACCGGTGAAGCCCGATCCCGGAAATTTTAAAAACCGGAAAAATTATTTGATGTAAAATCAGGTTGATTATGAAAAAAGAAAGAAATATTCAGGTTGCACAGCAGTTAATGGATGATTTTCTGAACCGGACCGGAATCAGTGATCCTGCCGGCAATTCCAGACAGCGCTATCTTTGGACCGACGCTTTTGCGGTTCAGGCGTGTTTTGCGCTTTCGCACCTGTCAGACAATGAAAATTACCATCAGCATGCAATTTCCCTTATAGAAAATGTGCATGCGGTATTGGGCCGCCACCGGCAGGATGATCCGCGTGAAGGCTGGCTGAGCGGATTGCCCGAAGAAGAAGGAAAGTTGCATCCCACCATTAACGGATTGCGAATTGGCAAAGATTTACCCGACAGACCAGGCAAAAATGTATTCGACCGCGGTTCTGAATGGAACCGCGACGGACAGTATTTTCATTA
The DNA here is from genome assembly GCA_964443035.1 of uncultured Tangfeifania sp. Classification (GTDB taxonomy): domain Bacteria; phylum Bacteroidota; class Bacteroidia; order Bacteroidales; family Prolixibacteraceae; genus Tangfeifania. The sequence goes on along the minus strand of CAYUBV010000061.1, from coordinate 10,697 downwards.
CCTCACCCGCTGGTTTAATGCATTGCTTCAGGCTTTTAATGAAACAAACGAGAAAAATTACGCAATCTGGGCTGCTGAATTGATTGAGGCAGGTGAAAAATTTGTTGTAAAAGAAACAGGCGACATACGAATGGTTTGGAAAATGAATGTCGACCTTACGGAGACAATGGTAGAAAGTATGGGAGCACACGATCCGCTGGAAGGACTGATTTGTGTGAACAGTGCAATAGACACATTGCCGGAAAGCAAGTCGGAACTTGAAAATTTTAAAGAGGATTTGGAAATTATTTGCCGGAACATGAACTGGGTTACAGACGATGCGCTGGGGATAGGTGGTCTGTTGCTCAATACTACCCGCGCTGCCGAAATGAAACTAAAGGGCAAAATGCTGCCCGCGGCAATCAGACCGGAATCGCTTTACCTCGACAGCCTGGCAGGTTTACAGGCTTATTCTAAACATGTTTATAACCCAAATGCTGCAGCCCGGTCGCGACTGGCTTTTCGTGAATGTGGCCTTTGCCTTGGTTTCAGAACGCTGCACGGTTTAAAAAGCCAGTTCGGTGAATTGGACATCAACTTCAACAAACTTGAAGAATATCATTCAGTTATTGATGAAATTGAAAATTTCTGGATGGATCCTTCAAACCAGAAAGCAACTACCTGGTCTGAACACCTCGACATAAATGCGGTTACTTTAGCTTCAACGCTGCTTGCACGCGATTATCCGCGGGCCTTTTCACCGGAACCCGGTTAATTTCCCTGAAAATAAATAAGTTGTTTCCCAAAAATCACACACCAAACGGGTATGTTTCAGGTGTCAGCAGTTTTTCTTCGCGGGTATCCATAGCATGCAATGCTTTGGTTTTATCTATAAAAACAAATGCATCGTAGCGCTCCGGAATCAAACTCGGCACATAGTTTCCGTAATGTTCCATATCAGGATCGTACACCACGCCGATTGCCCTGTGATTCAGACGTTTTTGAATCTGCTTATATTCCTTTACATCGTCCGAAATGATGAATTTATCTTTTGGTTTTGAACTGTGTAAAATATCCTCCCAACTGTTTTCACGGGCCTTTGGAACATTCATTTCCTCCATTTCGGCTCCCCATGAACTTCCGGCAATAACGGAACCTTCATACGATCCAAATCCAACAGAAACTGTGGAAGAATTTCCCCATTTTTCGCGCACAAGCTGACCAACATTAACCATTCCCGAGCGGTGCATATCTGTTGCACGGGCATCGCCAATGTGGGTATTGTGTTCCCACACAATAATTTTCGATTCTTCACCGCCGTAATAAAGCAGTTTTTCAATTGTTTCGGTCATGTGCCTGTCGCGGATGTTCCACGATTCAGGACCTCCTTTTATCATGGCACGGTAATAACGTTCGGCATTCGCAGCCACCATTGCATTTTGCTCGGTATTGAAAGGAGCCTCCGGGTCGCTGTCATACATCGGTACGCGGCTACGTATTTCACGAAGCAAATCAACTACCTCTTTCTCACAGGTTTCCGGGGCAAAACGGGTAGAAAGTGCATAATCCTGTCCTTCACGGTTATAGGGCTCAAAACACTGATACGCTTTTTGGGCTGTAGCCAGTGCATCCGGATCATTCTTGCGAAGGTAATCCATAATTGCATCCAGCGATTCCCACAAACTGTATACATCGAGCCCGTAAAATCCCACCTGGTTTTTATTTTTCTGATTGTGTTTTCGCAACCATTCCATCAGCGAAGCAATTTCCCAGTTTGCCCACATCCAGGTTGGCCACCTGTGGAATTTTTTCAACACTTCTGTGGCTTTTTCCCCACTATCTTCATAATTTCGGATGTAACGGTTTATCCGGTAGCAATCCGGCCAGTCGCCTTCAACGCCTATCAAACTGAATCCTTTTTCTTCTACGAGCTTTTTTGTGATGTATGCTCTGTAAAGATAGTACTCATGCGTTCCGTGCGAAGCCTCGCCAAGTAAAACAATACGTGCATCGCCAATCCGGTCCATCAAAGGTTCTAATCCTGCCGAAAGATCGTGCGCGTGATTTTCAATTATATCCTGTATCTCATTTTTACTAACGGAAGTAGTCTGTTTGTCGAATAATCGCATAACATTTTATTTTTGAGTTTTATTCTACTTCTGCAAAAACAAAACCAGACTACTGTTTTTAAAAATGGAAGTTGATATAAGGATTTGATGAAACCTCACATTATTTCCATTTCTCAATCGCTTCTTCCAAAGCTTCATGATAGTCCTCATCGCTCTGATGATAAACTTTGTTTTTCACTTTCTTAATATCTGCCTCATCGGTGTTATTATAGCGAATGGGAGGATTATCTTCGGTACAAAACAGGTAATTCTTTTTTACCAGGTTAGTGGTGGCCCGGTGAAAACGCAGCGGCGATTTGGCAATGTTGTAAATCAGGTTTTTGGCCACTACCACATCAGTGGTTCCTTCATCCAAAAACATCCCGTTGCTTTCGGCGCGGCCGGCATTAATTTTTACGTCATGAATCCGGTTTTTCACCAGTTTGCTGCCCGGTTGCAACCCAAGCATGTAAATTCCGCCGCCGTCGCTTAAAATATTCATGATGTTATGAATGTGGTTGCCATCGATTGTATTGTCGCGGCAGGGTGTGGGCTGCGGACTCCACATCCAGCCAACCGAAATACCGGTATAGGGCAAGTCATAAATTTCATTTTCCAGGATAGTGGTTTCCGCTGTTAATCCGCACCAGATTCCCACAGCGCCAAAAAACTGTTCGCCGCATTCTTTTATCTTGCAGTTAGAAATTAAATTTCCGAGTGCCACCTGTTCCGGAGCTGCATCGTACCATTTTTCACCGTCAATTTCGCGGTCGCGGCCTTCGCCAATCATGATGCCATTTCCCGAAATATCAAAAAAAGAAGAATTTTCAATACTGCAATTATTTGACCCGGTGCCAAACCAAACGCCTGAACCACCCAAATTTTCAAAAGTGCAATTGCTGAAGCTGCAGTTTTCGGTCCAGACTGCTTTTACAGCAGCCGGAACAACCGACCAGCCATTCGCTGAAGAGTGTCCGTCGAAATGGCAAGCCTGCACACCGGCGTATCCTTTTTCAGGAATTTGCCATGCGGAGTGTTTAAATGAAATACCTTCAAAATGAACGTTTCTCAAAGGCTCATTTTCATTCCCCTTCATTTTTACAATTCCTTCGGATACCGGAACAAAAACTTCTGAATTATTTGGATTCATTGATTCAGGGAGCTGTAAATAAATCTTTTGGGATTTCTCATTAAAAAACCATTCATAATCGTTGTCCAGAAACTGAAATGAATTTTCGAGGTAATAGCGCGGATCGGGTTCCCAGTGATCGAGGTTGAAAAACGAAGGACTGCGGGCTCCAATCGAATCCACTGCAGTTAATTTATTTTGTTCCGCATCAATTTCTTTCACCTGAATTCTTGAAATTGACCAGTCGTGCAGCAAAACCAGTTCCGGATAATCCGATTTTTCAGGAACCGGAAAGTCTCCTTCCTCAAAATAAAAATGAGTGCGGCGGTCATCTCCTACTTTTTTTACCCTCAGGTAACTGTTATTCGGATGCCGGGCGCGGGTCAGTCGTTTTCTATCCATAAAAAGTTCTCTGATTTTCTCCGGGCCTGAAATCTTTGCTTCCCACAAACCATCTGAGTTTTTGCTCCAGCCAGTCACCTTTTTACCTCCGGAAATCAGTGGCTTTTCTTCTTCTGCAACCGACCGAAAATATAAATGGCCATTATCAATTTTCAACTCAGCAGAATTCAATTCCAAAGGATTTGTGATAAAATAGTCTCCGGGAAACAGCCAGATAATACAATCATCATTTTCATTTTGTTGAAAAAACTCCTGAGCTGCCTGCACTGCCCTTTCCAGCGACTTGAAAGGCATATTTCGAGTACCCGGAAAATCATCGTTTCCTTCAGGCGACACAAAAAAATCAGCCGAAAATACACGCAGCGAGAAAAAAGACGCGATCAAGAACAGAACAACAATTTTAGAGAAACAGGATTTACGCATGGCTTAGCATTTTAATTCAAATCTCTAAAATAAGTAAATAAAAGAAATCAATCATTTATTCGAAAAATTTAAACCAAAAATCTGCTTTCTGTTTTCTTATAGCCGACTACCGGTGAGGTTCAGAATCGCAATTAAACAAATCCTGTTTCACGATGTTATTTTAGCGATTACAGGACTTAATAGTCTGAAATAAAAAAAATTTATGTATTTGGAAAAACCAGAAATATCAATACCTGAACAGGCAACATCCGAAAAAATGCTAAACGATTATTACCTGGCTCATTTGAGTCGTCAGTTGAGCATCATGGGGCGTCGCGAAGTGCACAACGGAAGGGCGCATTTCGGAATATTCGGCGACGGAAAAGAAGTAGTACAACTGGCCATGGCCAAATCGTTTAAAAAAGGCGACTGGCGCTCGGGTTATTACCGCGATCAAACATTCATGCTGGCGCTTGATTTACTTCAGCCTGAAGAATTTTTCTCAATGATTTACGGCGATATTGATGAAAAACAAAATCCATCAACAGTTGGCAGAAATTTCAATAACCATTTCAGCACGCAAAATATCGATGAAAATGGTGAAATAAAAGATCTCTTAAACCGGTACAATTCAGCTTCCGACATCTCTTCTGTGGGTGGACAAATGCCCCGGCTACTGGGATTAGCCCAGGCATCTAAAATTGTTCAACAAAAACCCGAACTTGCAAAGCAACTAAAAAATAATGTTAGCGGAGATGAAGTAGCATTTGGCACCATTGGCGATGCAAGTACAACTGAAGGTGTGTTCTGGGAAACAATAAATGCTGCGTCTGTTATGCAGGTTCCGCTGGTTGTTGCAGTTTACGACGACGGATATGGAATTAGTGTTCCGGTTGAATTACAAACTGCAAAATCAAGTATTTCAAAGGCGCTGTATGGTTTCCAAAAAAAAGAAACCACCAACGGCATTGAAATTTATTCCTGTAAAGGATGGGATTATTCAGGCCTTATCAATATGTTTAAAACGGGAGTTGAATATACCCGCAAAACTCACGTTCCTGCTGTTTTCCACATCCAGGAACTTACCCAGCCATTGGGACATTCCACCTCGGGTTCGCACGAACGCTATAAAACAAAAGAAAGACTTGCCTGGGAAAAAGAATTTGACGCGATAAACCAGATGAGAAAATGGTTATTGGAAAGCGAAATTGCGGATGCCGAAATGCTGGATGAAATTGAAGCGAGCGCAATAAAAAGAGCAAAAAAAGCACGTAAAAATGCCTGGGCTCATTTTACCGGCGGCTATAAAACGGAACAGGATGATTTAAAAAGGATTATTAAGAATATTGAGAAAAAAGTTAAACTTCCTATCTACACACACGATGATTTTATTAAAATCACAAAAAAGCCATTACCTACCAGAAGGCACCATCTTAGTTTTGCAAAAGGACTTTCATTAAGAATTCACCAAAATAAAAATGTAACGGAGGAGCGAAGAGATTTAAAAGAATGGATAAAAAGGTTTGAAGCAAGAAGTAAGAATGCCTATAACACCAGGTTATACCGGACTGGTAAAGACTCCGTGTTAAACGTTAAAGAAATTCCGGTAGAATATGATGATAATCCGAAAGATGTGAATGGTTCGGAAATAATCAGCAGCAATTTTGACATTCTTTTTGAAAAATATCCAACGCTGGTGACCTTTGGACAAGACACCGGAAAGCTTGGCGATGTAAACCAGGGCATGAAGGGTATGCAGGAAAAATATGGTGTGGAAAGAGTTTCAGATGCCGGGATTAGGGAAGCAACAATTATCGGACAGGGTATTGGGCTGGCGCTGAGAGGTTTTCGGCCAATTGCTGAAATTCAGTATTTAGATTACCTGAATTATGCACAATCCCAGCTTACCGACGATTTGGCTACGCTTCAGTACAGAACAAAAGGTAAACAGGCCGCCCCTGTTATTGTGCGTACACGTGGACATCAGTTGCAGGGAATGTGGCACGCCGGTTCGCCTATGCAAATGCTGCTGGGGTCACTGCGCGGCATGTATTTGTGCGTTCCACGAAATATGACGCAGGCTGCCGGTTTCTATAACACGTTACTTGAAGGCAATGATCCGGCTTTGGTTATTGAACCGTTGAAAGGATATAATGTAAAAGAAAAAATGCCGGCAAATATCGGAGCGTATAAAATTCCGCTTGGCGTTCCTGAAATATTGAAAACCGGCGATGATGTCACAATTGTAACTTACGGATGGAATTCTCACCATGCAGTAAAAGCAGCACGTTTGCTTACAAGTTCAAAAGGAATATCTGCCGAAGTTATTGACGTACAAACGCTGATGCCATTTGATACAAATCATGTTATTCTGGAGTCGATTAAAAAAACCAATAAAGTGGTTTTCATGGATGAAGATGTACCTGGCGGGGCAACTGCTTACATGATGCAGAAAGTTATGGAAGAACAAAAAGCATTTAATTACCTGGATGCTGCCCCAAAAACGTTATCTGCCATGGATCACAAACCTGCTTACGGAATCGATGGTGAGTATTTTTCAAAACCCAACGTGGAAAAACTTTTCAGGTGTGTCTATGAATTAATGCACGAAACTGATGTGGAAAAATTTCCGGATTTGTAGCAATGATGAGAACCGTTCTTTCATCTGAAGGTATTTCTTTTACAGACAGTTTTATCTCCTGATTTTTTCTCCCAAAAAATCATTGCACAATCATACCGAAGAATTCACAGTAAAAGCTTACATTTGGTCGTCAAAGCCGTAAACATTAATATTCATTTCAGAAAACGAATTTAATAAGTGAAAATCGTTTTATGAGTTCAACTGAAAATCTCAATTCCAACTGGCGCAAAGTAGCATCAGCCATATACCGCAAACCCACTGACTCGAAAATTTACGGTTCGGTGGAAATCGATGTAACTGAACTTGAAAAATATATTTCACAAAAACGAAAGGAAGGTATAAAAACGACCCTTACCTATGTAATGACACTGATTGTTGGCCGCGCAATCGGACAGGAAGTCCCTGAATTGAACAGCTACGTGCGAAGAGGGAAAATTGTTCCGCGCCCGCAGGTTGATGGAATGGTGAGCGTGCTTCTGCCCGGTGGAGAAATGGGTTCGGTGAAAATTGAAAATGCCGACCAGATTACTATTTCAGAAATGGCTGAAGAAATAAAGGAAAAAATCCACCAATCGAGGCAAGGAGAGGAAAACAAAGCCATGCAGTCGAAAAACATGCTCTCATCGGTTCCGTGGCCCTTTCGTTCGTGGCTTTTCAAACTATATAAAACGGTTACCATTCACTGGGGAATTTCCCTCCCGTTTCTCGGATTATCGGCCAATAGTTTTGGCTCTTATGTTATTTCAAACATTGGCAGCGTGGGGCTCGATACCGGTTATGCAGCGCTGCTTCCTTCGGCAAATGTTTCAATTGTACTGATTTTGGGCAGGGTGATTAAAAAACCTGTTGTCATTAACGATGAAATTGTTGTACGCAAAATACTTCAACTTTCAGCAACACTCGATCACCGGGTGGTTGACGGTTCGCATGGCGGTAAACTTTTCCGGTTTATCAAACAAATGGTAAAGAATCCATACATCCTGGAAAGTAAACCCGATCTTATATAACCAAACAATTTCATTTGATTTTGAACGATTTTTAATTCGGCAGACTTTGTAAAGTTGTTATAAAGCATGCTGAATGTTTTCCGTGTACGAACACGAAAAATAAAAAAAATCTTTATTTTTGTTTGACAAAAACATTACTCAATTTATTATTCACCTGAAAATTAACTCATTATAAAAAACGAGAAACAAATAAGGATAAAAGACATTGCCGAAAAAGCCAGGGTATCGATTGGTACGGTCGACCGGGTGCTTCACAACCGGGGCGAGGTATCTGAAATAACGAAAACGAAAATCCTAAAAATCATCAATGAACTGAACTACCAGCCCAATATCCTGGCAAGTACCCTGGCATCAAAAAAAGCTGCAATGTTTGCCACACTTTTCCCCGAGCCTCCTTCGCCGGAGGGTTACTGGAACAAACCGGCAATTGGCGTTAAAAAAAGAATTTCTGAATTAAAACAGTACAGTGTTCAGTTGATGCCCTTCATGTTTAACCAGTCGGATCCAAAAAGTTTTGAGAAAGTTGCACAAAAAGTGCTCGAAATTAAACCGGATGGTGTTATTCTTGCTCCTTTTTTTAAAAAAGAATCGCTGCAGTTTATCGCGCAGTTGCAAGAAAGCAACATACCGTTTGTCTTTATCGATTCAGAAATAAAAAATGCCGGACAACTTGGTTACATCGGGCAGGATTCTTACCAAAGCGGAAAAGTTTCAGGTAAACTTCTCGATATGATGCTCCCCGACGGAAATATTCTTATCCTCCATTTTGCCAAAGAAATGGATAACCAGAACCACCTGGTCCAGCGCGAATTGGGTTTTTACGACTGGTTTTCGAAAAATAACCGGGATAACCATAAACTTTTCACCACTGAAGTTCCTGATGCAATTGATGAATCATGGATGAAACGAGTACTCGAAATCATTCTCAAAAAAAATATAAAAGGCATTTTTGTAACCAACTCCAAGGTTTTTAATGTGGGCAGATTGATTGAAAAATCGAACCTGAAAGACCTGAAAGTTATAGGCCACGATTTGCTGAAAGAAAATATCGATTACCTGAATAAAAACATCGTAGATTTTCTGATTTGCCAGCGCCCCGAAGAGCAGGGCTACAATGCGCTTAACAAATTATTCAGGCATGTGGTGCAAAAAAGAACTACCGCACAAATAAACTATACATCCATAGATATCGTAACAAAAGAAAATGCGGATTATTACAAAGAATTTAAATAAAGAAAAATGATGAAACCAATGTCGTTTGAAGACCTACGCGGAAAAGTTTGTGTAATTACCGGGGGGGCCGGCGTGCTGGGTAGCGCCATGGTCAGGGCCATGGCATCAACAGGAGTAAAAATCGCTATAGCCGATTTAGATAAAGAAATGGCCGATAAAATTGCGGCTGAAATTGCATCGGAAACGGATGCAGAAATAATTGGCGTAGCTGCCAACGTTCTTGACAAAGAATCGCTGGAACAGGCAAAAGTTGTTATAAATTCCCAGTTAGGCGAAATTGATATCCTTATAAACGGAGCCGGAGGGAATAGTCCTCAAGCCACAACAAAAGTGGAACAAATGCAGGAAAATGACATTAACAACCTGGAAGAAACGTTTTACGGGTTGGAAATGGAAGGCTTCGACAAAGTGTTTGCACTGAATTTCAAAGGCACACTGCTCCCAACAATGGTATTCACCAAAGATATGCTTAGCCGGAAAAAGGGAGTGGTACTGAATATTTCTTCCATGAACTCCTACCGGCCTTTGACAAAAATTCCGGCGTATTCTGCAGCCAAAGCTTCTGTCAACAATTTTACAGAGTGGCTGGCGGTGCACCTGGCAAAAGTGGGAATCAGGGTAAATGCCATCGCACCCGGCTTTTTTATTACCAACCAAAACCGCTTTTTGGTGATGGATGAAAAAACCGGAAACTTTTCTCCGCGCGGTCAAAAAATTGTGGACAATACCCCGATGGGAAAGTTTGGAGAACCGGAAGATTTGCAGGGAGCAACATTGTTCTTAATATCGGATATCTCAAGCTTTATTACAGGAATAATAATACCGGTTGACGGAGGATATAACGCTTTTGGGGGGGTTTAAAATTTATACTATATAAAAAAACAAAAAACTGAATATTATGAAACGAAGAAACTTTTTGGCGACCAGCGCCGGTGTTGCAGCCGGAGCATCACTGCTTTCAAGTCCGGTTGGAGCAACAGTCGCCGGACAAAGAAAAAAACGACTGGCACTTGTTGGAACAGGAGTACGCGGAATCGGTTTTTGGGGAAAACGTGTAGTTGATAATTACAGCGACATTGCTGAATTTGTGGGACTTTGTGACATTAACCCGGGGCGGCTACAATTCGCATTGGAACATATTGGAATTAATTGTCCGGTATTTTCCGATTTCGAAAAAATGATGAATGAAACAAAACCCGAAATGGTTATTGTTACCACTGTAGATTCAAACCACCACGAATTTATCATCAAAGCCATGGAAATGGGAGCCGATGTGCTTACAGAAAAACCCATGACCACCGATGAACATAAAAGCGAAGCTATTCTGGAGGCCGAAAAACGCACCGGCCGTAAATGTACTGTTGGTTTCAATTACCGCTACGGAACTTTGTTTTCAGCAATAAAAGAACAACTGGCTGAAAAACCGGTAGGTGAAATCACATCGGTCGATTTTCACTGGTACCTGAATATTTACCACGGAGCATCCTATTTCCGACGCTGGCATGGCGAACGCGACAAAGGCGGAACATTGCTCGTACACAAGTCGACACATCATTTCGATTTGCTTAACTGGTTTCTCGATTCCGACCCCGTTGAGGTAACTGCCTATGGCGATTTGGAACATTACGGGATAAATAATCCATACAAAGGAGCCAATTGCCGCAAATGTGCCTACACTGACAAGTGTGAATATTACTGGGATATTACCGACAATAAACACTACATGAATTTATATGTCAAAAATGAAAAATACGACGGTTACATTCGCGACAATTGTTTATGGCGGGAGGACATCG
>CAYUBV010000060.1:0-12381 GCA_964443035.1 uncultured Tangfeifania sp. | reverse complement strand
GGTATGGCCGCGGCCCGTTTGAAACCTATCCCGACCGCAAAACCGGTGCAAAAGTTGGCATTTACAAATCGGATGCAGATGAGATGTTTGTGCCTTATATTATTCCGCAGGAATACGGCAACCGCACCGATGTGCGCTGGTTGAAAGTTCAGAATAAAGAAGGAAATGGCTTGCTGATAAAAGGAGATGAACTGTTGAATTTCAGCCTGCATAAATATTCCACCGACAATCTTTCGCGGGCGATGTATTCGTATCAGTTAGATGAGGCGCTCAATACCATTTTAAATGTGGATTATGAAGTTTCAGGAGTGGGAGGAACCGCCATTCGCCAGTTGCAGCAATACCGCGTGATGCCGGGAGTGAAAAAATACCGGTTGACGATAAAGCCATTTTAAAACTATTCGTGCCACGATTCGAATCGTGGCACGAATGTTTTTCTATTCATTTTCCAAAACTGTAGAATTATTCATCTTCTTAAACCATATCATTTCGCCCAGCTTGTAATACTGGTCATCATATTTCTTTGGGTTTAATTTGTATTGTTCTTCGTTAAATGGTTTATGAGTAACTATTACATCATCTCCTTTATTCCAGTTAACAGGGGTGGAAACATAATTTTCTTCATCGGTAGTTTTTAATGCTTCAACAATTCGAACGATTTCATCCATATTTCTTCCTATTTCTATGGGATAAAAATTGATTGACCGGACAATGTTTTTGGAATCAATGACATAAACTCCCCTAACATCTTTACTTGTACTGGCAGGTCTGTGAAGCATGCCATATTTTATTGAATTGAGTGCATCCGGGTCTTCGAAAAGCGGAAACTGAATTGTTTGCAATCCGCGACCTTTAAAATCTATGCTCTCGAGGTGACGCTTCCAGTTTTCGTGCTGCTTTATATTATCAACCGAAATGACAGCAACCTCAACACCAAGCTTTTTAAATTCTGATTGCATATAAGCAAGTTCCAGTAGCTCTGTAGTGCAAACCGGGGTAAAATCCTGTGGATGACTAAAGAGAATTTTCCAGCTATTTCCAAAATCATCGGGAAATTTTAATACGCCATTGGTTGAATTTGCTTTAAATGAAGGCGCAGTTGAACCAATTAAAGGTATGTGTTTCTGAGAAAAAGAAATTCCTGCAAAAAACAGCAGGGAGAATAGTGTAGCAAATAATTTTTTCATAATTTATTGTATTAAAATTTTAAAATCAAAGCCAAATTACGGCGCTCAAGCTGGCATATGATTGTTTAAAATAATTTTTGCGAAATACTAAAAATTTATTGCAATTATCATAAATTGTTTTTTCAATCAAAAAATAGCTATTTGCCAATTTGCTGGTTCAATAAAACGCAATACTGACTATTTGATAGAATTAGTTGGCTTTTTAGTATTTAACGAATAGCAGGAATAAAAAGATATTTTAATATTTTTTAACATCTCGGGCATAAGAAAATAAAACTTCTTATTCAAACATTTTAAAAATTAGAATCATCTAAAAATTAAATGTTTACATTAATAAGAATATTAAATAATCCCCATCTTTTTCATCAGGAAGGTGGCATTCATGGTTTGGGTTACGCCGTTGGAAAGCTTGTAATCGAAAATCAGTTCATCATTTTTTATCCTGATTTCGAAACACTTGTTGTAAACCTGTTGCGGGAATTCTTCTTCCATTTCGCTGAGTTTTAAATCGTGGGTTGCAATAAGTGCCACGGCTTTCAGGTGGAGCAGTTTTTTAATGAGTTCTTTCGAGCCGCTGAGTTTATCGATGGAATTGGTTCCTTTCAGCATTTCATCGAGAATAACAAAAATCCGTTCGCCGTTTTCGAGGCGGTCGAGCACGCCTTTAATTCTTTTTAGCTCGGCAAAAAAGTATGATTCGTCTTTTAGCAACGAATCGGTTGTGCGCATGTTGGTGTAGAGTTTTATCGGGGCAAATTTCATTTTTTCGGCGCAAACAGGCGCACCCATCCGGGCCAGTACCATGTTCACACCTACAGTTCGCAGAAAAGTACTTTTGCCGGCCATGTTGGCGCCGGTAATAATCAGCACTTTCGACCAGCCGGTAATTTCCAAATCGTTGCAAACCCTTTTTTCGGCTGAGAGCAGCGGATGCCCCATTTGGCGGGTTTCAAAAACAAATCCGCCGTCGTGAACTTCAGGGAAAACATAATCCGGTTGGTTGTATGTAAAATTGGCAAGGCTGATTAAAGCGTCGGTTTCTGCAACCACATTCAACCAGGCAGTTAGTTTTTTACGGTGCCGTTTGTGCCATTTCCACAACTTATAAACACAGCGAATGTCCCAGAGCAACAGCGAGTTAACGATGAGGTTGACGACAATATTTTGCCGGTATTCAAACTGATGGACCAAATTTTTTAATTGCTGAAAAGTGTGACTTGCTTTTTCGGGCCGGTTGACTTTTTGTTGCAGTTCCACAAGAAACGGAGCCTGAAATTCCCGCTCTTCAATGAATTCGAGCAGTTGCCGGTATTTTCCCAGCAACTCGGTTTTTCTTCCAAAAAAATCAAAAAACAGGGCCACCTCTTTTCTGTAAAGAAATACCAACAGCCACTGAATCACCAGCATCAGGTAAAGCGGATAGTTTGTAATTCCTGAAACAGCCGGAATGATTGAAAGGAAAGTCAGGGCTGGCACGAGAATAATCAACCACTTCATTTTTGTTGCATTCCCGATTTTTAAATCGGTGCCCGACCATGACTTTATTTCATCGCTCAGTTCTTTGGTTTCGTTAAACAGCCTGCCGTTTGTTAGAAAATGGAGCCTCCAGTTTGGAATAACCGACAACTCTTTAACAGCTTCCTGTCTTTTTTCGATATCCGTTTTTTCCAACGGCGGATTCCTGAGCCATTCTCCCAGTTTTGTCCGGCCACTTTGCGTGGAAGTACGGTTAATGAACTGGTAGATGGAATCTTCTCCAAATATATCCAGGTCGTAAGCATAAAAATGGCCGGTGTCCAAAAAATCGTTTCCGTTTTCAAAATGGCTGAATGTGTGCTGAAGCGCTAAAAGTTCGTCATCGGCTATTTTTTGTAATACCTCAAATTTCTTTTTCTGATTTGAAAGCCGGACGTTCTTTTTTATCAGAAAGAAAAACACGAACGTAAAGATTCCGGCCGGCGCTGCGGTGAACCACCCGTTCCATCCCCACAGTGCAAACGGAAGAATAATGAATGTAAAAGCCACAAGACGGTACCAGGCAAACTGTTTTATCTTTTTTGAAACCTGTTTTAGTTTTTTTGAACAGGTTTCATTTTTCGACTGGTAAAATTCACGGGCCTGTGGATTCATCTTACAGGTAATTATAGTGGTGAAGCAGATAGCTGGAAATAAAAACGGTACTCATCATAATTACAAAAACCAGGAAAATGAGTCCTGCCTGCTGTGGCTGTAAATTGGTTTTTTCGAGTTTTGGCCGCCGCGCAATAAAAAAATGATTTTCGATAAACATCATCAGTTTGTACATGCCTGCGCCAATGAGCCAGCCAAGCAGCGCCCCGCCTGCCAAATCGAGCGGATAATGCACGCCCGAATAGAGGCGCGAATAGGAGATAAGCAGCGCCCAGAAAAGCAGCAGCACCCAGTAGCCGCGGTTTCTGAAAAGCCGGCTGGTAAACACAAAAAATGCAAACCCATTGGCGGCATGCGACGAAACAAAACCGTACAACCCGCCTTTACGGAGAACATTGTGGACCAAATGCTCAATTTCAGGATTGTGAACCGGACGGAATCGCTGAATGGTTTCTTTCAGCAAAACCGAAAGCTGGTCGCTTAATACAATGGTAAGGATTAGAAAAATTACGGCCAACAACCATTTGCTCTTGTAATTTCTGAAAATGAAAAACAGGATAACCAGGTAAAACGGCACCCATGTTTCTTTGCGGGTAACCATCAGCATAATGGTATCCCAGAAATTGTTGTGAAAACTGTTCAGAAATAAAAAAAGTTCGGTGTCTGCTTCCAGTATTTTTTGTAAAAACTCCATTTAGCTATTCAGAATTTCCCAGATTTTGTCTTTCAACTGCGGAATGTTGTAACCGGTCACCGATGAAAAGAAAAGGTGAGGAATGCCTTTCAGTTCCGCGCTGATTTCGTTCATTAATTCCTCGTCGAGCATGTCGGCTTTGCTGATGGTGAGGAAACGCTGCTTGTCGAGCAACTCCGGATTGTACTTTTTGAGTTCGTTTAGCAGTACATTGTATTCCTTCGCGTGATCGTCGCTGTCGGCCGGAACCAAAAAAAGCAGCATCGGGTTGCGTTCGATGTGCCGCAGGAAACGGAGTCCCAGTCCTTTTCCTTCGTGTGCACCCTCGATAATCCCGGGGATGTCGGCCATTACAAACGATTTTTGTTCGCGGTGCCCCACAATTCCCAGGTTGGGTGTCAGCGTGGTAAAATGGTATTCGGCAATTTTGGGTTTTGCCGCCGAAACAACCGAGAGCAGCGTCGATTTCCCGGAGCTTGGGAATCCTACCAACCCTACATCTGCCAGCACTTTCAGCTCCAGTATTTTCCAGCCTTCTTCTCCGTCTTCTCCCGGCTGGGCAAACCGTGGCGTTTGAAAAGTAGAAGATTTGAAGTGGTCGTTTCCCAGGCCGCCTCTTCCGCCTTTCAGCAATATTTTTTGCTGACCGTGTTCTGTGATTTCAAACAGAAATTCACCGGTTTCCGCATCTTTTGCAATGGTTCCCAGCGGAACTTCGATAATTGCATCCTCACCATCGGCGCCGGATTTGCGCTGGGCGCCGCCCGATTCACCGTTGCCGGCTTTTATATGTTTCTGGTATTTCAGATGCAGCAGTGTCCATTTGTTCCGGCTTCCTTCCAAAATAATGTGGCCTCCACGCCCGCCATCGCCGCCGTCGGGACCGCCTTTAGGCACAAACTTTTCCCGTCGCAAATGGGCAGAGCCTGCGCCTCCTTTACCCGATTTGCAATGGATTTTTACGTAATCAACAAAATTTGTTTGTGCCATTTTCCTTCCCTTCTGTTTCTTCCTTCGTTAAAAGCCGGATAGCTCTTGTTTGTTTATTATGATTGAAGTTTGTCAACAACTTCTTTCAAACGGCCTGCAATTTCTTCAATTGTACCCATTCCGTTTATGCTGTAATGTTTGCCCTGTTTTTTGTAATATTCAATCAGCGGACTGGTTTTTTCGTTGTATACGTTGATGCGGTTCTCAATTACAGATTGATCCTGATCGTCGGCCCTGCCCGAAATTTTTCCACGACTGAGCAAGCGGTCAATCAATTCCTGTTTTTCCACTTCGAGGCTGAGCATTGCCGAAACAGGTGTGCCACGTTCTTCAAGCAGTTTGTCTAATGCTTTGGCTTGTGGAACGGTGCGCGGGAATCCGTCGAAAATAAAACCGTTGGCTGATGTGTTGGCTTCCAGTTTATTTTTAATCATCCCGATTACAACTTCATCCGGCACGAGTTCGCCTTTATCCATATAGGTTTTGGCTTCTTTTCCAAGGTCGGTTTCTTTTTGCAGCTCGCTGCGCAAAATGTCGCCGGTTGAAATGTGGACAAGACCATACGATTTGATTAAATATTCTGCCTGGGTTCCTTTTCCTGCCCCCGGGGGGCCAAACAATACTAAATTTAACATGCTGACTTGGTTTTTATTCGTTAATAACTGAGTAAATATCTAACAGATTTCTGCCGTGGCCGTCGTAATCCAGGCCATATCCAACTATAAAATTATTGGGTATTTCAAGCCCGATATAATCCAGTTGAACCTCTTTTTGCAGGGCATCGGGTTTTAAAAGAAGCGTGGCAACAAAAACTTTTTCCGGCTTCAGTTTTTCCAACTGCTCCTGAATGTTGTCGATGGTGATGCCTGAATCGACAATGTCCTCGAGAATCACCACGGTGCGGCCTTCAATTTTTTCATTTAAGCCGATAAGTTGTTTCACATTTCCCGAAGTTTTATCGCCTTCGTATGACGCAAGTTTTACAAACGAAATTTCAGAATCGACAAAATCGATGCGCTTAAAAATTTCGGCAGCAAACATGAATGAACCATTTAAAATACAAATGAATAACGGATTTTTTCCGGCCAGGTCTTCATTCATCCGCTCCGCCATTTTATCTACAGTCTCTCTGATTTTTTCATAAGGAAGAAATAGTTCGAAGGTTTTATCATGAATTTTAACTTGTTTCATTTCCTGAAAATTAATTTTTATAAGTAGCGCAAATACTGTAATTTCGTTTGAAAATTAAAATTCACAAAATAACAAAACAAATTGATTAACTGAAAATTTTTAGTTTACAAAGATGGAAGCAAAAGTAAGTATTATCATGGGAAGTACATCTGATTTGGATGTGATGTCGAAAGCAGCGAAATTACTGGAAGAGCTGGAAATTCCTTTTGAGATGAATGCGCTCTCAGCGCATCGCACACCCGACGAGGTGGAAAAATTTGCCAAAGGCGCAAAAGACCGCGGCATAAAAGTGATTATTGCCGGAGCCGGCATGGCCGCTCATCTTCCGGGTGTAATTGCAGCAATGACTCCGCTGCCGGTGATTGGCGTTCCGATAAAAGCCAGCCTCGAGGGCTTCGATTCGATAATGTCGATTGTGCAAATGCCCCCGGGAATTCCTGTTGCAACAGTAGCGGTGAACGGCGCCATGAATGCAGCGATTCTGGCAGTGCAAATGATGGCCACCGGCGACGAGGAACTAATGCAAAAAATGGTGGATTACAAAGAAAGCCTGAAACAAAAGATTGTGAATGCCAATAAAGAACTTTCGGAAGTAAAATATAAGTTTAAAACGAACTGAAGCTAAGCGAGATACGAATATCGAATTAGCCATGTGTGATTTTTTAATTGCAAGCATGGCTAATTCTTTTAGAATATTAAAAACGTATCATTATGAACACCAATGAATTATTAAAGGAGATTAAAAGACTTCCTGTAAATAAAAGGATTTATTTGATTGAAAAAACATTAAGTTCCTTGCGAAAAAATGAAGATGTGAATCAAATGAATCTGGCTGCTGAATCACTTTTTTCTGAATATGCCTCCAATGAAGAATTAACAGCTTTTGCGGCTATTGATTTTGAAGATTAATATGTAATCAATTTTCCAAACATATTTATGGCTTCAACTAAAACCAATAAATTACCAGCGGCCTTTGCAATTTTGTTATTAATATCAGTCGGAAATTATTCCTATTCTAACGAAAACTACCCGGTTGGCGCCCGCTCGCTGGCGCTTTCTCATGCTTCAGTTTCTTTTTCAGATGTTTGGTCGCCATTTCACAACCAGGCCGGCATTGCAGGATTGAATAGTTTTTCAACCGGCTTTTTTTATGAATCGCGTTTTGGTGTGGACGAGCTTTCGCTAACTGCCGGTTCGGTTGTTTTGCCTGTGCAGCCGGGAATTTTTGCGCTGAGCTTTTTCCAGTTTGGAAAAGGAACATTCAAAGAAAATAAATTCGGACTTGCATTCGCCCGGAATTTTTCTGAAAAATTGAGCGCCGGAATTCAACTGGATTATTTTCTTCAGACGTTTCCCGAAAATGAACGCTCCTATGGTTTTGCTACTTTTGAAGGCGGTGTAATTTTTTATCCTTCCGAATCATTTACGCTTGGCGCCCATGTTTTCAATCCGGTTTCAGGAGGCATAGAAACGCCGGCAGGCAAAAATGAAATGCCCGTTGTTTTTCGGGTTGGGGGTAATTACCGGTTCGACGAAATGCTGATGATTGCTTTTGAAACGGAGAAAGACAATCAAAATCCGTTGCTAATTAAAACCGGCATCGAGTTTTTCCCGGTTGAAAATTTTGCGTTGCGCATGGGAGTTTCCGGGAAACCATTCAAATACACCACAGGAATCGGCTACCGAATCGGAAATTTCAGTGCTGATGCCGGTTTTGGCTACCACGGAAATCTGGGATTTACACCTTCTGTTTCAATTCAATTCCACTGGTAATGAGAAGGGGATTACAATATATTGTCTTTTTAGGTTTTGCCTTTTCCTCCGTTTTATCAACTGCCCAAACTCCCGATGCAAAAGCACAAATTGAAGCCATCATCGAATCCATTCTGGAAAACATCGATGAGGAAACCGATGCTACACTGATTATTGAAGACCTCGAAGGATTTGCTGCAGATCCGCTGAATATTAATTCTGCCGGGCGCAATGAACTGTCGAGGCTCCATTTACTGAACGACATTCAAATTCAGAAATTACTGGAATACCGCAATGAATTTGGCCCGGTTTATTCCATTTATGAACTGAATGCAGTGGATGGATTGAATCCGCAGGTACTGAAAAAAATAGAACCGTTTGTAAGGTTTGGGCCGGTTGATGAAGCACCTGTGAGCTGGCGGAAACAATTGAAATACGGGCGGTACGAAATGCTACTCCGCACAATGGGTACCATTCAAAAACCACGGGGCTACCAGGCAAGAGATGACGGTACAATTCCGTTTGAGGGAAACCGTTTCAGGTACTATTCGCGGTACCGGTTTCGGGCCGGCAATTCTATTTCGGCAGGAATTACCGCGGAAAAAGACCCCGGCGAAGCATTTTTTGCCGGTTCCAATAAAACCGGTTTCGATTTTTATTCGGGACACCTGAGTTTTCAAATCAGCCCGGTTTTTGAAAACATTACAGTGGGCGATTTTGTCGTTCGCTCCGGTCAGGGCCTGGTACTTTGGCAGGGCTATTCATTCGGCAAATCAGTTTATGCGCTCGAAATCTCAAAAATCAACCAGGGAATTAGGCCTTACACTTCAGTTGACGAAAACAGGTTTTTCAGGGGTGCAGCTACAACCTTTAATTTTTCAGGAACCCGGGTAGCATTGTTTTATTCGCAAAAACACAACGATGCCAACCTGGCTTTTTCCGATTCATCGGGCAATTATTTTACAAGCCTGCAAACTTCGGGTTACCACCGCACCTTAAATGAAATTGAGGATAAACGAAGTGTAAAAGATGTAAATGCAGGAGCACTGATTTCAAAACAATTTAACCACCTGAAAATTGGTTTTACACTTTTGCATCGTCAGTTTGAGCTGCCCTTTATCCGCAGCGACCAGCTTTACAACCGGTTTAGATTTTCCGGTGAGAAAAATCTGGTGGCCGGTACCGATTACCTTTTCAGCAAAGGAAAATACCAGCTTTTTGGCGAGGCTGCAATCTCCAAATCCGGAGGAAAAGCATACTTGCAGGGAGCAGTGGCCCATTTACACGACCGGCTGCAACTGGCAGCTTTGTTCCGTCATTTCGATAAAAATTACCACGCACTTTGGGCCACGCCGTTTGCCGAAGGCAGCAGCGCTGAAAATGAAACAGGTCTCTACTTTGGCACCCGTATTCTTCCGTTGAAATTTGTAACGCTTCATGCCTATTCCGATTTTTACCGTTCGAAGTGGATAAAATATACAACCGCCGGTCCGTCCGCCGGATGGGAAGTTTTCTCACAGGCCGATTTTCATTTTTCCGGGAAATTTGAATTTTACCTGCGCTACAAAAATGAAACACGTGATCACAAATTCAAAGAATCGGGCCGGTACATCAATCTTCCGGAACAATTCCGGAAAAGCAGAATCCATTTTCAGTACCTTCTTTCTGAGAATGTAAAATTGAAATCCCGTTTTGAGCATGTTTTCTACCGCGGCAGGGAATCTGAAAACGGATTCATGGTTTTTCAGGATGTCCAGTTTTCATCGGTTTCTGTCCCGCTTAATTTGTCGGCACGGGTGGCGTGGTTCAATACAGAGAGCTATAATTCAAGAATTTATGCCTACGAAAACGACCTGCTTTACACCTTTGCCATTCCCGCTTATTTTGGCAAAGGTTTTCGTGCTTATTTAAACCTGAAGTATAAAATTTCAGAAAAAACGGAAGTGTGGTTTAAACTGGCCAATACCCTGCGCAGCGATGTTGAAACCATTAGTTCAGGCTATAGCGAGATAAGCGGAAATCAAAAAACCGAGGTAAAATTTCAGATTCGGTTGAAATTATAAGGATGAATTCTTTACTTTGCCCTGTTATTCAAAAATCAACAGATGGAATACAATTTTGACGACATTCGTCCATACACCGATAAGGAAGTTAAAGAGAAAATAAGGCTTATGGTAAAAGACCCGGCTTTCGACCGGGTGCTGATGCACCTGTTTAAAGTGCGGCCAAAAGTTGAAATAGTAAAACTGCAGTTGCGGAATATGCGCAGTATCAAACAGCTTCAGGGTAGTTTTGTGTACGACTTGCTGCGGTGGATTATCAACAAAACATCCGACGGACTCACGTATAAAGGGCTTGAAAACCTGGACACTAAAAAATCGTACCTTTTTATTTCCAATCACCGCGATATAATTCTCGATGCAGCTTTGCTGAATTACCTGATTTTTGAAAGCGGGATGAATACTACGCAAATTGCAATTGGAAATAATTTGCTGCTTTACGACTGGATCAAACACGCCGTTAAACTGAACCGGTCTTTTATTATTAACCGGGACCTTACAGCGCGCGAACTGCTGGAATCGTCGAAAAAGGTATCGCATTATATTCGTAAATCAATTACCGAAGATAACGTCTCGGTGTGGATTGCACAGCGTGAGGGAAGAACCAAAGACGGAAACGACAAAACCCAGCCCAGCGTGCTGAAAATGCTGAATATGAGCAATAATAAAAGTTTTGCCGAAGGGGTAAATGAGCTGAATATTGTTCCGGTTTCCATATCGTATGAAATAGAACCCTGCGGACTGGCAAAAATGAAAGAACTCATTAAAAAAGAGCATTACAGCCATATGAAGACCAGTAAAGACGACCTGAAAAGTATGTCGATGGGAATGTTCAACCCAAAAGGCAGAATGCGGTTTATGTTTGGTGACCCGATTGAATTTGAACCAACCGATGCAAAAACAGCCGAACAGAAAAACGAACTTTTTAAAAAACTTGCTTACAAAATCGACCGCCAGATTTATCTCAATTACAAATTGTGGCCTTTCAATTACATTGCTTACGATTTGCTTACCCAGGAAGATGATTTCAGAGACAGGTACACGCCCGAGGAGAAAAAGAATTTCGAAACGATGATTCAGCAGGCAATGATTCATATCGATTTCCCGATAACCGATATCCGGGAGCGGTTTCTGAAAGTGTATGCCAATCCGGTAATTAACAAATTAAAAGTTACTGAAAAGCAGGTTTAATGGCAACTATCATCTGGGACTGGAACGGAACGCTGCTAAACGACCTTGGTTTGTGTATCGATTCCATCAATTCTTTACTGAAAAAAAGGTCGCTTAAAATTCTCGACCACACTTCTTACAAGGAAGTTTTTTCATTTCCGGTTAAAAATTATTACGAAGTTATCGGGTTTGATTTCACCAAAGAAGATTTCGAAATTCCCGCAAAAGAGTTTATCGATTTATACGACAGCCGCGTGGAAAGTTGTCCGTTGCATCTTTCAGCCGTTGAAGTTCTCGGGTTTTTCCGGAAAAACGGATGCGCCCAGTTTGTATTGTCGGCCATGAAACAACAGATGCTCGAAAAAACACTCAAACACAATAATATTTTTCATTTTTTTGAAGGGGTGGCCGGTTTAAACGACCATTATGCGGTATCGAAAGTGGAGAGGGGAAAAGAGTTGCTGGGCGAGTTCGGAATCGACACAAAAGATGCATGGATGATTGGCGATACCAACCATGATTTTGAAGTAGCGAGTGAGCTGGGAATCAACTGTGTTCTGGTGTCCGACGGGCACCAGTCGCATGAGCGGCTGAAAGAAACCGGCTCCGAAGTTGTTTCTTCTCTTGCTGAATTGAAAGAGAAATTCGTTGAATTTTAGAAGATATCCCGCTTTTTAAGGTCGCGGATAAAGAGCTGCAAATTTGTTTTTCCGCGGTATTCATTTTCAGCAAGTGAATAGCACACATCAAACGGTAACCCGGAGGTAATCAGGTCAAATTTATCGGATTTATTAAAAGCAATTCCGGGAAATATTCCAGAATTGACATCGGGTTCCACCAAATCGAGTTTCAGGTGTTCCCTGTTTTTACCGACCAACCGGCTGGTTCCGGCATCAAAAACATCTTCGGTTATAAATAACGGTGTCATATTATGCGGGCCAAAGGGCGCAAATTGTTTTAAAATCCGGTAGAAGCGGGGAGTGATGTCGCTGAGCGAAATTTTCGCGTCTACATCGATGGTTTGAAGTTGCTGCAGATCGGTAACCTGATTTTTAACAATTTCTTCAAAACGGCGGCGGAATTCAGGAACGTTTTCAATTCTGAGCGTCAATCCGGCAGCGTACATGTGTCCGCCGTAAGATTCCAGCAAATCGCTGCACTGCCCGATGGCTTCATACAAATCGAAATCTTTTACCGAGCGGGCCGA
>CAYUBV010000059.1:9123-12388 GCA_964443035.1 uncultured Tangfeifania sp. | reverse complement strand
CAGCAACACGTTATATCAGAAATACAACTGGGTGCTGGAAAATAATTTGGGTGGTGTTGCCATTCGCGGATTGGGTTACGACGATGGTTATTCTGAGTTGTGGGATATCCTGGGAATTTCTTTTGCTAAAATTGATTCAGTTGAGACTGAAACCGATAGTAAGAAAGCTCAGAAATTATGTCCTTGCTTGTACGATTCTTTAAAAAACACCACGCTGGATAATAGTAATGAGGTACTTGACTTCACCAACTGGAAAGAAGTCTGGTCACATTTTCTTCATTATAAAAAGAGTCATCCTGATTCAGGTTATCTTAAAATATTTGCAGCCGATTATCGTCTTGCAGAAATTTCTGAATTAATGTATGCGGAAAATGTACCTTATACCGGCGGTAAAAAGACAATTCTTGAAAACAAGGAAGCTTGCTGGGATTTAATCAGCAGGTGGTATGTTTACTCCAGAATACTGTTTGGTATTGTACTGTTTTTTAGTCTAATAGCGGTAATCATAAATCTCTCAAGAAATTTCCTGTTCCGGTTTCAAGTTGGAAGCACAACCATTCAGGTAATTCTGATTGCAACATTTTGGCTTTCAATTATTATCGCATTATTGTCGTTGTTGCTGGGTTTGTTTTTAGAGCCCAACCTCGATTCAATCGGCGCCGGCAACCAGGGAGAATCTAATTTCTGGATTTTGATTCAGGCTGCTTTTATTGGTGTTGTTCTGGGAATTATTTTTAAATCATCCATCATAAAAAATAAATACAAACAGAAAAATCAGCCTTGATTAAATAAAGAAAATATATGACGACTCACGCTGAAAAAACACAGGAAAACAAAAGTCCGCTAATTGTGCAGGAGGCTTCACGCAAAAGCGGCAGCAGTGAGTCAATGTTTCAGTTTGTTGATAATCGCCCGGAAACTGTAATCCAAAGAAAACTCCGGGAAATGGCAGATAACAGTCAACAGGAAAATCCTGTAATACAGCGGGTAGAAAAGAATATCATAGTTACCGGTGTGTCTCATTTGGTAAAAATGAACAAAAAAAGTTTGCATGCCAGTGATGAAGAACTGGAAATCCATCACGGACAGGAGCTGGTAATAGAAATCGGAAGTAAAGTCAGGTCGCGGCGCGGCCCAAACCAGGAAACTTACAAAGATGAAGACGCAGAAGGCGAACATATTTACAACTGGTTTAAGGTAGTCAGCATTGAGGGCAAACCGGTGGATGCCGGGTTTTACATCAGGGAGGATGTTTTTGTGGATGTGAAAGCTAAAAAAGGGAAAGGAAAAATTGTAAAAGGATTTGATACTGCAAATACGGTGGTGGATGAGTTAACCAAAGTACCGGCCACTTTAATTGGAAATGAAGGAATCACTGGAGTTGCCGATGCATTAAACGATAAAACGGTTTTTACGGATACCGGCGGCGGATTGGGTGCAACTGATGAAGGTAAAATGCATGCTGCCAACATGGGAATTGTTGGTGATTCTATTACCGGAATTACCGGATTACTGGCCATGGCCAATGGTTTTGTTAGTTTGGGAGACCCGGAGGCTACTACAGCAGATTTAATTGAAAAAGCTTTGGAAATTGAACAAGGTGGGATGAAAACGGGTGAAGCCATTTCAAAATTAACACACACGGCATCCGGTTCTGAGAATCCAACCGTTGCAAGTGCGTTTGGTTCTACTTTTGAAGGTTATGGCGCTGCTTTCTCCGGCATTAAGGAGGCCTTTGTCGGAATGCGTAAGCTGGTCGAATTAATTAACGAGCACCAGGATTATTCAACTCCCGAAAAAGCAAAAGCTGCCGGAGAAATTTCCATTCATGCCATGGAAACGGCAAAAAGCATTGTTCTGTCTGTAAAATCTTTTATGGAACTGGTAAATGGTTCTGCTTCAGGTCAGTTAATGGCTGCTGTTCCCGGATTGGACATTGCAATTTCAGGAGTAAATATTATCATGGAAGCCTATTATCTGATTATCTCAAACAACAGCCGGAAGGAAATGAATGACCAGCGAAACCTGCTGGCAAACAATCATAAAGATAAAAAAACCGAGATGAAGGAGGCTTCATCAAATTACAGAATTTATGATGCTGCCATTGCGAATAAAAAGAGGATTGTTGAAAAATATGAGAAAGAATTAGCAAATCCCGGCAAAAAGACAGATACGTCAAAACTGCAGAATGAAATCAAAAGACTCAAACTGGAAATAGCTGAACTTGAAACCTATAAACATAAAGTTTCACGTGAAGATGTTGCTGAATTTACAATGGCCACAGAATTGAGGGATGCAAACAAGAAAAGAGTTGTGAGGCAGGGAATTCATATTGCCACCGAAATGGCAAAAATAGCAGGAGCAATCGCCACTTTAACAGGAATGGGCGCCACAGGAGGCGCAGTTGTAAAAGGTGCAGCAGCAGCAACCGACCTTGCTTTGCCTGTGGCCAGATTTGGAAAACAAAAAGCGAGAAATTCGAAGGCAAAAAAAGAGGCAAAAGCAATCCTTAATAAGGATAATGTTTTAAAGAAAGGAAAGTTTTATAACCTGGATACATCAAAATCGAGTTATGCCAAAAATTATTTTAGAGTGAAACAAGTGAAGTATTTAATTCGATTAATTGTAGATTTGGCATATAAAAATCCGGTAAAGGATAAAAATGACTTTGATAAAGTAAAACGGTATCTCAAAGCCTCAGGAGTAAATGAGGGGAAACTTTTCTCGAAAAACGGGAATCCGCAAAAGCAGATCAGTATTTTACTGGATGCTTTTCAACAAAGAGAATTATAATTATAAATGAATATGGATGATTTGAAACTACTTCGTGGAATTCAGGATAATTTGAAGGAAATTGATTATGAAAGTACAATTTTGCCAAAAAGCGAAACAGGATCATGGAATATGCTTTCGGTAAAATTTAGGAATAACCGGGAGGAGGAGCAATCTCTGATAATTAATGTTATGCCATTAAGCAACGATTTGGAAGGTTCTTCTTTTATCCAGTTTTATTATGAATATCCTTTTCTTATTCCTTCACCGTGTCCGGGGGAATTAAAAACGTTAATTCAAAATGTAAACCGCCAGCTACCCCTGGGGCATTTTAATACCAATTTATCCTGGAGCCAGATTTACTACAAATACGTTTTGGCGTTGTCCTCTAAAACCACCTTGCCTGTTAACCAATTGAGCGACATTATGGACATGATAATTTATTCCGTCCAACATTTTGAGAAAGAATTTTCAGTTTTCAAAAAAGATTAAT
>CAYUBV010000059.1:2233-9023 GCA_964443035.1 uncultured Tangfeifania sp. | reverse complement strand
AGTTCCGGCAAAATGGAAGCCGAATAGAAGTTAAACGCCACAACGGTTAGCATAAGCGTAAAACCAATGCCTATTTGTGTGCCAAAATCTTTAATCCAAAAAATAGCAAACGAAGCCATAATAATAATGAACAAAGGAAATAGCACCTGCCACAGATAATATCCGGTCATTCTTTTGGCATAAATCTCAAACTCCACCCTCGAGTAAAAACTGCTGTCGGAAGTGCCTTCGGCATAAGGTTGTTCAGCAATTATTGCTTTTTTATCAATTATCTCCCATTTTTCGACAAATGAATTGTTTGTTTTTTCAAAAAACAATTTTGGATTCGTAAAAATAAGGTGGTGGCTGTCATAAGAAAATGCTTCAATTTGAATTTTAAAACTTTGTGAATCAAAAGGGAAATCCCTGAAATTCATATATGTACTGAAAGCTCCGAAGAATCTTTCGTAATAAATTACCTTGCCGTCAGAATAAATTTCAAGGCTAATGTTGGGAGTTTCATTTTCTCCCTGCACATTCATTATTTCGAAAGCGGGAAACCAAATTTTTGTGTGGATAAGTTCTCTCGCCTGGTCATTTTCAAAAAGGCGTGGCCTGGCGATGGAGTCCGCACCATTCAACTTCAAACGTTCATCAACCCAGGAGTATTCCAGGTATCCGTCAATCTGGTAGGTTTCATCCACCGTATTGATGTTGTAAATTTTGTTGATGTACAAATCAACCGAAACTTCTACCGGAAGATTTTGGGGTGGGAAAATAAGATTTTCGTTTGCGGAAAATGCACTAAATGAATAAACTAAACAAAATATTAAGAGAAAAACCGGATAACTTTTTTTTGGCAACAGAATTCTTTTTTTCATCTTTTATGCTATGTTGTTCCTAATCCAGGTTTTGCATGCGATAAAATCGGCATTTCCCTTGGTTGCTGCAAGTCCATTGTTCTGAATTTTTTGTTCCAGTTCGTACCCGATTTGTTTTCTGTTTCTTCCACTAAAGTTTACCCTTGTGGCATTATTACTTGCATATTTAATGTGTTCCCCGTGATGGATGTGCCATCCGGCTCCAATGCCTGCATTAAATTTTTGAATAACAGTACTTTCAGAAGTTTGTCGCTGAATTGGTTTATCTTTAAACGGAGTCGGAATTGAAAGTGCTTTCCCACCCATCACATCCGCTTCCTTTTCCAAACCTTTATCATCGTTCACATGAACTTTATTCTGAAGTTGCATGGTGGGTTTCACCCGGCCCTGCTTTTGTTGCACCACATGCCAGGCTTCGTGTGGTAAATGTTTTTCCTGGCCCGGTGCCAGATGAATATCGGTGCCTTGTGCATAAGCATGGGCTTGCAGATCGGCAGGTTTATCAGAGCCATAATGTACCTGAACGTCATCCATGGAAATGCCTGAAAGATTCTCAATCCCGTATTTCAGATTATCAGGGAGACCGGTATCGTTTTCCTGCTTTTGGATGGGCTCAAATTTTCCCTGTAGCAATTCTTCCTCTTCAATTTCTTGTTTTTGCACAGTATGGAATTTTCCCTGGAGCAGTTCTTCTTCCTCTAATCCTTTTTTCTGAATGGGTTTAAATTTTCCCTGCAACAATTCCTCTTCTTCAAGAGGTTGTTTTTGGACAGTTTTGAATTTGCCCTGCAAAAGTTCTTCTTCCTCCGGTCCCTGTTTTTGAATGGGATTCTTATTTTGGCTGTTGGCAATTGTCTGCAATTGTTGCGCCTGATTTGTCTGGGAACTGTTTAGTGCCATTTTTTGCAGTTTCATTTGTGTTGTGGTTTCCGGCCGGTTATCCACTAACTGAGGCGGAGTTTCACCAACTTTTGTTGCCTTTCTGGAATTCTTTTTTTGTGCAACATCATTAGAAACCACATGGTTTTTATTTTCCTGCGCTCTGTTTACATGAACATTCATAATCAATAATTTAATGGTTTTACCTGAAACTGACAAAATACTATTTTGTCTTATTTGGAATCAAGATACAACAAATCAGACACATTTGCCTAAAAATGGTAGAAATTTTTTGTGACTGTGTAACAGTTTTTGAAAGAAACCCTGGAGATGGTTATGCTATTAAATGCAAACGCACTTGTGAACAATGGCTCTGCCAACCCCGCTTTTCGTGCTGCAAATACTATTTCTTCGTATAAAGGCCGACTATGAACTTTATCAGATTCTCCCACTTAAATTTTTAGCATTCCTGCCTTTCCTGATATTTTCATAACACCTGCTTTAAAAGATTAAACGTACCAGTAATACGCCCAAATAGACAGCAAGGATACCGAGAAACAGACTTCCGAACACATTCATGAAAAACGGGCCAAAAGCATTTTCCTTCAGCATGGTGAAGTTGTTATAGGAAAAAGATGAAAATGTGGTAAAGCCGCCACAAATTCCAACGGCCAGAAACATTCGCCACTCTGAACTCATTAAATCTCCTTTCTCGGCAATAGCGAAGATGATCCCGATAATGAAGCTCCCTGCAATATTCGCAATCAGTGTTCCATAAGGAAATGTGCTGCTCAAATCTCTTTCCACAAAAACCTGAACCAGGTAGCGCATAACGCTTCCAATGAATCCCCCAGTACCAACCAGTAAAATTGTACGTAGCATTTTTTTGATTTCAGATTGACAAGATATGTGACGAAAAAGATTGACAATTGGTAAATTCTACCTGGGTTTGCACAAATATCCTTTTCAATCTATTATTTTTAATGGTTCAAAAATACAAAAATGAAGTTACGCATATTTACTTTTTTGGTAGCTGTTTTAATTTCGCATTTTGGCAATTCGCAGCAAAGATTTGAAAATGCCCTGAAAAAACTACTGGAACAACCCGAATATCAGCATGCCACGGCAGGAATTCATATTATCGATTTAAGCAGTGGAGAAGATGTATACAGTTTTAACAGCGAAAAACTGATGATTCCGGCTTCTACCATGAAACTGGTTACTTCGGCTGCTGCCCTCGAAATTTTTGGGCCTGATTACAGGTTTCAAACTAAAATAGGTTACACAGGCGATATTGTTGACGGCACTTTAACAGGAGACCTTATTATAGTTGGAGGAGGCGACCCGGCGCTGGGTTCGGAGTATTTTATGGATCATTATTTTCATCCGCATTTTCTGAATACCTGGGCCGAAAAAATAAAAGCCACTGGAATTAAACGCATAGAGGGCAATCTGGTTTTGGACGGTTCTTCATACGATTCTGAAAAAATCCCGCCCACATGGATTTGGGAAGACATGGGCAACTATTACGGAGCAGGATCAAGCGCACTGACTGTTTACGACAACCTTTTCCGGATTACGTTTCGTTCGCCACGAAAAGCAAACCAGCCAACCGAAGTTATTGCTGTTTACCCCAAAGTATCGGGACTTACATTCAAAAACGAAGTCCTTTCATCAAATATTAATCGCGACCGCGCCTATGTTTTTGGCAGTCCGCTCGATGGAAAAAGAGTTATCCGGGGAACCATTCCCAAAAACAGACGGGCATTTACCATAAAAGCTTCCAATCCTTCGCCTGAATTATTGCTTGCCAATGATTTTTTGCAGCGTTTAAATGAACATGGAATCTTTGTTTCAGGAAACATTACAACTCAAAACGTAGATAAAAATTTATTTCAGACTGCTTACATCCAGGAATCGCCCAGGCTGTATGAAATTGTAAACATTTTGAATGAGGAAAGTGTGAACCTGTTTGCCGAGCACCTGGTAAAACAAATTTCTGCTGAAACTGAAGGAAAAGGTAAACGGGAAAAAGGATTGCAAATTATTAACGATTTCTATCATCAGGTTGGTTTGGATACCATGCATATTATTATGGAAGATGGCAGCGGATTGTCGCATTTTAACCTGGCAACACCTGAATTTTATACCGGTTTATTAAACTTCATGAAAAATTCGCACGCTTTTAAAAATTCATTGTCAACAGCAGGGGAGGGGAAACTTTACCAATTTAGCCCGAATCTGTTTCCGGAAAAATCATTAATGGCCAAAAGCGGATCAATGACGCGCGTTCGATGCTATTCCGGCTACCTCATAACCGACAAAAATAATCAGCTTGCTTTTTCAATCATGTTTAACCATTTTGAAGGAGAACACACAAAATTAATTGCTGAAATCGAAAAATTACTTGCTTTATTAAAGACGTATTATTAATTGTTTTTTTCGATACAAGGTTTTTTACTCTTTTTTTATTGGCTCTAAAGTTGTTGAAATACAGTTTTTTACATATATATTTTTAATATTTCTCAGAATAACCATTGACTTTCTCTTTTTCTTGTTGTAACTTGTATGGCGAAACCATTAAGTCATGCAGAATTAAAATTTTGAGTTCTGCATATCACAAAACGAAAATCAAGTTGTAAAATGAATCCGGGAATTTTGTGCAAAAGGCAGAAAAAAGAGACAAATAAAAGACATTAAGGTCTTAAATTATTTGTTTCGGAATCAAAAAATGGACGGAATAGAACTAAAAATTTGAAGTTAAAACAATTGCGATGATTTACGAAACCTTGCAAATCCTTCAGGAACAACTCGAAAAATATTTCACCGAAATCGGATTGGGGAAAATTATCATCCTCGAAAATATAGCATTGTGGGATTCCGGAACCGGAGATCACGCAAAAGTAAAAGACAAAGTGGTGATGTCTTTGCTAAATATTGAGGAAGAAACCGTCATGAAAAATTCACCGCACTTCCATATCACCGATAATAAAACCGAATACAAAAATCCGCCGGTTAATTTGAATTTATATTTGATAATCAGCGGCAACTGCGATACATACGACAAATCGTTGAGAAGCATTTCAAAAGTCATCGAATTCTTCCAGGGTAAAAAAGTTTTTACTTCGGGCAACACGGTTTACAAGCGAAACAATCCATCGTTTGATGTGCTGGACCATTTCAAATTCAACCTCGAATTGTTCACGCCATCTTTCGAACAACTGAATAATATATGGGGAACTTTTGGGGGCAGGCAATTGCCTTCGGTTATCTACAAAGTGCAGCTAATCAATATTGAACAGAACAAAAAATTAGCTGAATCGCAGGTTATTACACACGTAGGCGGAGACTTAAAAGATATGCAACAATGAGTTTTTCAGTAAAATATACCGAATTGTTCAGGGTGCAGATGCTGCATCATTTCTTTCTCGACAAAGGGAACCAGCTTTTTAATTCCATGTCGGAAAATGATCGGCAAAAACAGTTAAAATCTTACAATTTCCGTGAATATTTGAATGTTGTTCCAACTCCTAAAACGAAGCAAAAAATGGATGGTCATCATGCAGTGCTCTACCGGCAAAAATCCCGTTTTTCAGTTTGGGTAGAAGTTGAGCAAAACGACGATAAAGTTCCTTTCGTTGATTTCTCTGATGATTTGTCGTTTACTTTCTTAATAAAAATTACCGACAGAAACTTTTTAAATTATACTGATTTAAAACTTTCAGATACCGGGAAGATATATTATTCCTCGAATCAGCGCCTGCAATCAGAATCCAATTCTTTTCCCTTAATTTCTTTAAAAAATGATGCAACAATGATCGGTGATTCATTTCTGCTTTCCGATGAATCGGCCTCTGATGAATTGGCAAATTTATCGGCAGGTGAGAGGAAAAATCTTTTTGGGATACTCAGGTTGCATATGAAAGGTGAAAATGCGACTTATGACATCACTACAAACCAGGGAGAAATAAAAGATACAACTCCGGTTTTTAAGGTAGAATTCAAAAACAGGGAAACCACCTGGCGTTACATTTTTACAGATGATCAGAATGTAAAAAACAACGATGATGTGAAGAAAGAAAACGGAAGTGCTAAAATTCTGGTTACAAAAACGGAAAAACCTTTAACAAAAACAGGCTTTTTAACTGTTGAGCTCGACGGGGACGAACTCCCCAATCCTGATTCACGAATTATCAAACCCGATGTTTCTTCCAATAAAATATATTCAGAAATATACATGTAAAATTAAAACAACGAATTATGGCTACATCTTACAAAACACCAGGCGTTTACATCGAGGAGATTTCCAAATTTCCGCCGTCTGTAGCGCAAGTTGAAACTGCCATCCCTGCCTTTGTAGGGTATACGGAACAGGCGGTTATCGATGGCGTGGATTACCATGCCGAAAACATTGTCAAACCTGTGAAAATCGGTTCGCTGCCCGAGTTCGAATTTTTCTTTGGCGACGCACCCGATCCTACCACCATTGAAATTGAGCTCAAATCCGATAATTCGGTAAAATCCGCTACAGTAAATGGCGTTAATTTGCTTTACGATTCGGTTCGAATGTTTTATGCCAACGGCGGCGGCGATTGCTTCATTGTTTCAGTGGGAGATTACAATTCTGCTGATTCTGAGGTTGACAAGCAGGAATTATTGGACGGATTGAAATCGATTGAAAAAGAGGATTTACCAACACTGCTGGTAATTCCGGAAGTGGTTCATCTTTCGGAAGCTGAAGCCGGCGAAGTGCATGCGGCAATGCTTGGCCAGTGCAAAAAATTGCAGGACCGGTTTGCTGTGCTCGACATTGTTGACGGGAACCTGGAAATTACACCTTCGGCCGATCCTGTAAATGTATTCCGCAACAATGTGGGAATGAATTACCTGAAATACGGCGCTGCTTATTATCCATGGATTAAAACCACGTTGTCGTTTAAAATTGATTACGATTCAATTGTTGGCGGAAGTTTTACAAAAGGCGGAGTTGCTGTTGGAAATATTAAAGCGCTGTTTAATGCTGAAATTGTTTCATCAATCGAAAATATTGA
>CAYUBV010000059.1:0-2133 GCA_964443035.1 uncultured Tangfeifania sp. | reverse complement strand
AATGCAGCTCCTTATTTCAAGGCTTTGGCGACCAAACTGGAAGATTTAATCGATAGTTTTTATGACGAGCTGAAAGAAGTCAGGAAAAACCGCACGGAAACACTTCAGGAAGTGGATTCGGTTTACAAAGGCATAATTACAGCCATTCAGAAACAGAGCGTAGTTCTTCCGCCAAGTGGTGCCCTGGTCGGAATTTATGCAGCAGTCGATGGCAACCGCGGGGTTTGGAAAGCTCCTGCAAATGTGAGCATTACTGCGGTGAAGGGGCCGGCAGTTAATGTAACCAGCGAAGATCAGGAAAGCCTGAATGTGGACACTGTGGCCGGGAAATCGGTTAACGCTATCCGTGCTTTTACCGGTAAAGGAACAATGGTTTGGGGTGCACGCACGCTGGCCGGCAACGACAACGAATGGCGCTACATCCCGGTTCGCCGCTTTTTCAATATGGTTGAAGAATCGGTGAAAAAGGCTACTTCACGTTTTGTTTTCGAACCCAACGATGCCAACACCTGGGTAAAGGTGCGGGCAATGATCGAAAACTTCCTGCTCGTTCAGTGGCGTGCCGGAGCACTTGCCGGGGCAAAACCCGAGCAGGCATTTTTTGTGCGCGTCGGACTCGGTCAGACGATGACGGCAGAAGATGTCCTGAAAGGATACATGCATGTTGAAATCGGCATGGCAGTTGTCCGTCCGGCTGAATTCATCGTTCTGAAATTCTCTCATAAAATGCAGGAATCCTAAATCATCTGAATCAATAATTAAAAACAAATAGTTATGGCAGCAGAATATCCAATTGTTAAGTTTCATTTCCAGGTAGAGTGGGGTGGAACAAAAATAGGTTTTACCGAGGTATCGGGCCTCGATGTGGAGTCTGAAGTGGTGGAGTACCGTGAAGGTGCCAGCAAGGAATATTCCAAAATAAAAATGCCGGGCATGCAAAAGTACAGCAACATTACGCTGAAACGCGGAACTTTTGCAACTGATAATGAATATTATGAATGGTGGAACACCGTCAGTCTGAATAAAATAGAACGGCGCGATATCACCATCAGTTTACTGAATGAAGAACACGAACCGGTTGTTATCTGGAAAGTTAAAAACGCATGGCCATCGAAAGTACAATCAACTGATTTAAAGGCCGAAGGCAACGAAGTAGCTATCGAAACCATGGAAATCGTGCACGAAGGTTTAACCATTCAAAATGAATAGAAATGGGTAATTACTATCCTCCATTGGGTTTTCATTTCAGGGTTGAATTTGCCAACATTAAGGGCGAATTCGAATTTCAGTCGGTTTCCGGTTTGAATGTTGAACTGGAAACCGAACAAATTGCCGAAGGGGGAGAAAATCGTTTTAAACACCGGTTGCCGGTTCGTACAAAGTTCACCAACATTGTATTAAAACGCGGCATGAAAGTGAATTCGGATTTGATGCAATGGTGCCGTGATGCCGTGCTCGATTTCAACATCGTTCCAACCGACATGACCATAATCTTGCTGAATGAAGAGCACGAACCGCTTCAAACATGGAACGTGGTTCATGCCTGGCCGGTAAAATGGGAGGTTACCGATTTGAATGCCGAGGAAAGCAAAATTGTAGTGGAAAGCATCGAACTGGCGTACAACTATTTTAATATTCAGTAAAATGCCCATAGAAATAAAAGAGCTGCACATCAAAATTAATGTGGATGAAAATGAATCTTCTCCGCAACGCGAAAATTCACTTACAAACGAGAAGAATAAAATAATTGCAGCTTGTGTGGAACAGGTAATGGAAATTCTTTCCAAAAAAGAAGAACGCTGATATGAGTGGTGAATTGATAAAATTGCGCATCAAAGCGTACAGCGACGAGCAGTTTTCGGAAGAAGTTGCCGACGGCGAATTTCAAACGTTGCTGAATCCGGAGAGTTACAAGTTCAATTATAAAATTGAGCAAAACGACGAACAGGCTCCGGGAACCAGCAGGACAGCGCCGCGATTTAACAAATCGCTGCCCGAAGATCTGAAACTGGAGTTTGTATTCGACCGCACCGGAGTAGTGGCCGATTACAGCAAATCGGGAGGCGGCAGCAATTTCAGTGACGAAGGAAGCGGCATCATCGACGACATCGACCACTTTAAGAATGTGGTTTT
>CAYUBV010000058.1:6172-12466 GCA_964443035.1 uncultured Tangfeifania sp. | reverse complement strand
GGTCGTGATAAAACTGGTTGTACTCTTTTACCAGTTCATAACAATAATTGGCAATAACGGCCGGACTGTAGTTCGCACCTGCCTCGGCAACTGCCTCAGGAAATAAAGCAACTCTTTTCAGCAGAAGTTTTTCTTTTAACGAAATTTCGGGAAACTGCTTTTTAAAGGCATCGTATGTAATTTGATTTTTGGCTGCTTTGCGTAATACAGATTGAATACGGGCGTAAGTGTACTGAATGAAGGTACCGGTATTTCCGTTAAAATCGATGGATTCCTCAGGATTGAACAGCATATTTTTTTTGGGGTCCACTTTCAGAATAAAATACTTGAGCGCCCCCAGCGCAATAGTTTCAAATGTTTGTTCCATTTCTTCGGGAGAAAGTTCTTCGAGTTTCCCCAACTCCTCCGCCATTTTTTTGGCAACATTTACCATTTCCGACATTAAATCATCGGCATCAACAACAGTTCCTTCACGCGACTTCATTTTACCGGAAGGCAATTCAACCATTCCGTAAGAAAAATGGAATAAATCCCGGCCCCAGTCGTAGCCAAGTTTATCGAGCAGAATGGCCAGCACCTGAAAATGGTAATTTTGCTCATTACCAACCACATAAATCATTTTGTCGATGGAGTAATCGTTGAATCGCATTTTAGCGGTTCCAATATCCTGCGTCATGTAAACAGAAGTTCCGTCGCTACGAAGCAGGATTTTTTTATCGAGACCGTCTCCGGTTAAATCGGCCCAAACTGAATTATCTTCTTCCCTGTAAAATATTCCCTCTTTTAAGCCACGCAAAACCTCTTCTTTTCCTACCAGGTATGTTTCCGATTCGTAATATATTTTATCAAAATCGACGCCCATTCTTTTGTAAGTTTCATCGAAACCTTTATAAACCCAACTGTTCATCATTTCCC
Organism: uncultured Tangfeifania sp.; assembly: GCA_964443035.1. Lineage (GTDB taxonomy): Bacteria > Bacteroidota > Bacteroidia > Bacteroidales > Prolixibacteraceae > Tangfeifania. The sequence goes on along the minus strand of CAYUBV010000058.1, from coordinate 11,551 downwards.
ACAACTGAACCGTTTCCGGGTCGCGGGCTTCCCACTTGCGCAACATTTCGCGGGCTTCCAGAATACTGGGTGCCTGGTTTTCGGCTTCTTTTTGAGAAAATCCCTTTGCAACAAGTTCCGCAATTTCAGCTTTGTAGTGCTTGTCGAATTCAACATAAAGTTCGCCCACCAAATGGTCGCCTTTTATTCCGGTGTTTTCCGGTGTCCGGCCATTCCCCCATTTTTGCCAGGCTACCATCGACTTGCAAATATGAATTCCGCGGTCGTTTACAATGTTGGTTTTTACCACTTTGTTTCCATTTGCTTTTTGTATTTCGGAAATGGAATACCCCAGCAAATTATTCCGAATATGACCGAGATGCAGCGGTTTGTTGGTGTTTGGAGATGAATATTCAACCATTACCAATTGTGAATTATTACCGGCTGCTTTAACTCCGTAATTTTTGGCATTGTGAGCCTGATATAAAACATCAATCCAGTAATTGTTGCTTATAACCAGATTTAAAAAACCTTTGATAACATTGAAAGATTCAATTTCATCAACTTTTTCCAGCAGGTACTCCCCGATTTCACGTCCTGTTTCTTCGGGACTTTTCTTAGAGTTCCTCAAAAACGGAAAAACGACCAAAGTGATGTCCCCCTCAAAATCCTTACGGGTACTTTGTAACTGGATTGAATTATCTGCAGGTTCAAAATTATAAAGCTCTTTCAAAGTTTCGGTTACTGCAGTATGAAGAATATTTTCAATGTTCATTTTGACAGATATTTTTTAAAGAGGGACAAAGATAACAAATTAGATTTTTAGAAATTAAATGGCAGAAAAAAAGCCCTGCCGTACAGCAGAGCTTTTCTTAATAATTTTAAACAAGGTTATTTTTTAATACGTACAGTTTCAAATTCAACCCTGCGGTTCAGTTGCCTGTTGGCAGGTGAAGAGTTCGGCACTGCCGGTCTTTCTTCCCCGTAATAATCTGAACTTACATAAGCGTTTGATACACCTTTCGACAGGAGGTATTTCACAACTGACTGTGCACGTCTTTCTGACAAGCCCATGTTGTATTCATTTGTACCGATGCTGTCGGTGTGTCCGCTAACTTCAATTTCGTATTCTTTGGCATCATCGACCTCTTCAACCAATTCATCCAGCTTTTCTTCTCCTTCTGGACGAAGTTCTGATTTATCGAAATCGAAATATACGTTCGGAACCTCAATAGTTTCCCACTCGGGGCATCCATCATTACTTGCAGGTCCGGGTTCGGTCGGACACCTGTCTTCGCAGTCGATTACTCCGTCGTTATCTGAATCGAGCGGACAACCTTTGTCATCTACCGGGCAACCTGCCGGGGTATCCGGGCATTCGTCTCTCTGATCCGGAACTCCATCACCATCAGAATCGGGACAGCCGTTAAATTTCTCCAATCCGGGAGTATCAGGACATTCATCGTCTTTATCCGGAATACCATCACCATCTCTGTCAGGGCAGCCGTTAAAGCGGGCTTCTCCTGGTTCATCCGGGCAATCATCTTTATAATCCGGAACGCCGTCGCCGTCTCTGTCAAGCGGACAACCGTTTTCATCCACTTCCACACCCGGAGGAGTATCAGGACATTCATCTTTTCTGTCAGGAACACCATCGCCGTCTGAATCTTTGGCAGCGCCGAATGCAAACTCAACAATACCTGAAATTTTGATAAAATTATCATGCACTGGAGCTAAAACCTCATTTATATGTCGTTCAGCATCGATGCCATGAATATAACCTGCTTCCAGATAAAGCGAAGTAGCAGGGCTAAGCGGAAATTTAGTACCAATACCGGCATTAAAATTAACAGCATTTGTCATATTATCCCAAAGCATACCCGGGCCTGCGTATAAATACGGCTGAACAGAACTTTCTTCCGAAAGGATATTCCCGTTATACAATTTAAACCTAAGATTCAGTGAAGGGTTGGCCAAATCCACACCATCATCGTTAAATCCCCACGGGGCTTTTAACATTAAATCGAACGATGGACTAAGGTACCGGCTCACATAAAAATCAGCCATAAAGCCCATATTGTTTGTTTCCAGATTCTGATAGATTCCGGGGCCTAATCCAATTGCCCATTTTTTATCGGCATTTTGGGCATAAGAACTTCCCATCAGGAAGATTATCAACAAAGAAAGTAATGTAAATTTTTTCATAATCATGAATTTTATTAGAAGTTTTTAATCTTTGTACAAAATTAGCAAATTAGCAAATTAAGTTGACTTGTCAAAAGCAAGTAAACTGTAAATGCGGAATTAACCACATTTTCAAAACAAATTTAAGTATTTCTTTAGAATAATGTATAAATAAAACAAATTTTGTTCGCTATTGTTGACATAGAAACCACAGGAAACAGTTATAAGTACGGGCAAATAACTGAAATCGCCGTTTTTCAGCACAATGGAATTGAAATTACTGATTCATTTCATACGCTCATTAAACCCGATATGGACATTCCCTACTTCATTACCCGCCTCACAGGTATATCAAACGAGATGGTTCAAAATGCACCAAAGTTCTATGAGGTGGCCAAACAAATTGTGGAATATACTGCAGGACGGACATTTGTTGCGCATAATGTCCATTTCGACTATCGTTTTTTACGCGAAGAATACAAACGGCTGGGGTATGAATTTTTCAGAAAAACGTTATGTACGGTTCAGCTTTCCAGAAAACTGCTGCCCGGCCATGCATCGTATTCGCTGGGCAATATTTGCGGCGATTTAAATATCGAAATAAACGGCAGGCACCGCGCCGACGGCGATGCACTGGCTACCGTAAAACTTTTCGAAATATTACTCAGCAAAAACGATAAACTCAATACCCAGAGGGCCGGCAATAACCAGAAACTATTTTGAATCTTCTTCCGGCTGATCATTTTCTGCTCCGTTTTCCTCTTCTTCTTCAGAAAAATCGAGCATGTCTTTTTCATGCAAAGTATTGTACCAGAGAATTACTTTTTTAATATCCGAAACATACACCCGGTCGCGATCGTACCCGGGCAATACTTCGCCAAAATAATTTTTCAGTTCATTGCCCGAAGATTTGTGGCTGATGGCTTTTCCGCCGTCTTCTTTTTCGCTGATGGCCTTAAAAACTTCTTTTAACGGCACATCGTCAACATCCGTATAAATGGCAATATCTTCGAGAGCCGAAATTTTTGTGGTCGAATAAGCCGGCATTCTTTTGCCTGTTTCCAGCGATTCAACAATAATATTGTTTTTCGACTCAGCAATGAGTTTAAACAGTCCGGGCTGTCCTGATATGGCTAATATTCCTTTTAACATGATCTGAATTTTTGCGCGAATATACAATTTTTGTCAATGCCTGAAAATATTGCTCAACGAAAATTGAATTCATAAACGACACCTGCCTTGAGCCATCTCCCTGGTTGAACGATATTTCCCAAATCGAAATACTGCCGGTTGAAAATATTATTGGCCGAAACAAAAAGTTCGAGATTGGATGACTGATAAGTTACTTTCCCATCGAACAACCAGAAAGGCGGATATTCAGTTTCCTCTGCCGGTTCTTTGTTTTCAAAGCGTGTATAGGTCCCTTCCCTGTCCTGGTAAACACCCCTTAAATTGACAAAAAAGTTACCTGCAATTTTTTGCGTAACCGAGCCGGTTAATTTATGTTTTAAATTATCGAGCACATAATTTGAGATAAACCCGGAACTTTCTTTTTCCTGATTGTTGAAAAAATAATTCAGGCTGAAAACTTCTGGCCAGCCGCTCCCCCATTTCATTGCCGGATGAACCTGAAACCTGGCTTCGGCACCGGAACTGTTAATTTGAGTCAGATTTTCGGCCTGCCAAAGTTCATCTGCCTCTTGTTTCACCCAGTCAATCATATCTTTCCCGTTACGGTGAAATAAAATAATATGCCCCCTGACAAATTTCCGGTTCAACTTTATTCCGCCTTCCAGGGTCCTCGATTTTTCAGGTTTCAGGTCTGGATTCCCAATATTTGTCGGGCCTGAATAATACAAATCGGTAAAAGTAGGCATCCGCATCGATGTATTAAATGAAGATACCAGTTTCAATGAAGGCGAAATCTCGTAACCAATATCAATTCCCGGGAAAAAACTGATGTCGTTTTCTCTGTCGGAAATGTAATTTACCATTATTCCTGCACTTGCGGAAAACCGATTCAGGTAAATGGCGTGATCGGCAAAAAATGAGAGGATGTGTCGCGATTTCGATTTTGTAAATAAGGCATCTTCTCCGGGAACTTTTTTGTCCTGTGCCATTTCTTCGCCCAACACATTACTCAATATATTTTCTGAACGGTATTCAGCGCCAAAGGCAGTTTTACCGCCCGCCCAGCGAAACCATGAATTCAGATTGGCCCCGTAAATATTGGTAAGGTGATAATTATGGCCCGAATACCACGACGGCGGGTTTTCCCGGAAAAGCATAAACTTATCAGAGTGTCGTCTCCAGAAAACTGCAGGCGTCACATGAAATCGTGTATTTGATTCCCATTTTGCTGAAGTAAACACAGTTCCGGTTTCTTCGAACTGATTTGGAAACTTTGGAGTATAAAAACTGTTTGCCCCAAAAGCCTTTCCTGATGTTCCGGTTTGAAAAGAAAAGTTTCCTTTTTCTGTTTCAAGTTTAGCTGAATAAAAAACATTTGAAATTTTGAAATCTGTGTTTTCGATGTAACCATCCGATCTTTTTCGGGTGGCCGCCAAAAGATGATTCCATTTTCCGGTCCGCAGGCTCCCCCACAAGTTTGAGTTGAAAAAACGATGGCTTCCGCCTTCAAGTTTCAGCCCGATTTTGCTATTCTCCGGTTGCTTTGTAATAATATTTACTGCACCCGAAAATGCGCTTGGTCCGTAAACCCTGGCAGCGGGACCTTCCAATACTTCAATTCTTTCAATTTGCGATAAACTAACGGGGATGTTGAGGTTGTGATGTCCGGTTTGAGGGTCGGTGATGTTGATGCCGTTCAGGAGAATAATGGTTTGGTCGAAGGTGCCGCCTCTGATACTTACATCGGCCTGCACTCCCTGGGCGCCTCGCTGCCTGATATCTGCTGCTGCAACATATTCAAGCAATTCTTCGAGGCTTGTCACAGGCGCCCGCTCAATTTCATCAGTTTCAATAACAGTGAGCACCCTGACAATTTCGGAATAAACCGCAGGAGCTCTCGATGCCGAAACTTCAATTTCATCAATTTCATATTCCATTTTTACTTCCGAAGTATCTCTGTCAGACGCGACAGATGTTACCGGAACCGAAACAAAATAAGAAACAGCCAAAACTGAAATAACAACTTCTTTCCGAATAGTGAAAAACAGGGAATAGCCTTTATTGGCCCATTTGCTGAAAACTAAA
>CAYUBV010000058.1:2775-6072 GCA_964443035.1 uncultured Tangfeifania sp. | reverse complement strand
TTTTTTTGCAGAAATCAAATAAATGGACGTTTTTAAAGTTTTATTAATTGTAAAACCCGGAAATTAATACAGAATGAAGTTTTTATTGGCAGCAACCACCCTTTTATTAGTATCGTTTTTAAATACATACGGAAAAGCTTACAATCAAATTCAGCCCGACACAACAATTGCACTTCTTAATTCCGGCAGCAAAGCCATAGCAATTGCAGGAATCAATTCAGGAGGGCAACCAAATAGTCAGATTATTAACAATCTAACAAATGTAACCGTTCCGGGGAGCTATTTTCAGATTAATCTTTCAGAAACTGAGTTGTCTTCCATAAACCTGAATCATATAAAATCAGCAACTATTTCTTCCCGGGCAGAAAACCGGTTGCAGAACTGGCTGAACAACAATAAAACCGGACAGGCCATTTTAGAACAGTGGTTTGAACGTCAACCCGACGGCAGTTTTAGTACGGAGTTCCTTGAAAAATCAAGGTTGCTTGATGAATCGCTGGCCGAAAGGCTCATGGAAGGAAGAGAATTCAATAAGGAAACAGCAACTTACTTTGCAAATTCCCCGCTGAATGAAACTTTTTTGATGGTTTTCGATTTTCGGAATGTTCAGACAATGGATGATTATTACGATGGCATCAATACCCACAGCAGGGATCGTATTTTAAGAGGTTACATTTCATCGGTTTACACCTATATTTTTAAGTTCGATTTTAACAGATCAGTTGCCGAAAAATTTCTGGATGATTATTTTACAATAAACGATGATGCCTCTGCACAAGCCAAACAGGAAGCTTTCGAGAAGTCAGAATTTCCCTTCTTTTTTGTAACAATGCGCGAAGATGAAATTGCTTCTGTCCAGCCACGTGCAAATCAGGAAATTGCCCCTGAAGAAATTAAAAGCGATAAAGAATTGCTTGATGCGCTGGCCCAATTGGCTGTAAATAATATAACCGATTTGATTGATGAAGACGAAATTTCGTTGTCAGCCAGCCGTGTAATTAAAAACATAAAACCAATTACAGCCGGAATCGGAGCCAAAGAGAACATCAGGTTCGATCAACGCTTTGGCGTTTACGAAAACCGCATCGCTTTTAATGGAAAAGTAAAACCAAAAAGAATTTCTGTGGTAAAATCAATGAAAATTGCCGATAATACAACCAATAAATCTCATGACAGAGATTATTCTACATTCTATAAAATTGCAGGCGGCAAAGTGGCAAAAAACAAAATGTTTCTAAAAAAGAAATACGATGCGGGCATTAATTTATTTGCCGGTAATACCATAAAAGGATTGTCGGGTACTACAGGCAGGTTTGAATACTATTTTTCAAAAGCGATGGGAGGCGCTGTAGTTCCAGGGAAAAAGGCAAAAGGACTGACTTCAGTTAAGCTCTATTTTGAAGCAGCACAAAAGAAAAAATCCTATCAGCTTTTCAATCAGTCTGAAAATTTCACATTTACCCGCGGTAGTATCGGTATTGAAAAAGAATATCGTCCTCTTCCTTTTATGCACTGGGGGCCTTTTGTTGGCTACGGCCTTGAATACACAACCTGGGAAAATTCAGGAGATTTGTTTTCCTCAAATTTTGTTGAATTTGGCGCACGGCTGGGAATTAACCTTCGTCACAACGTTCAGGTCATAGGTTCGGCAACTAATTATCATCTCATTAAAACGGTGTGGATGGACGAAAACCGAGATGTTGTGGAGCCAGATTTTAATTACTCCGGCACATTTACCGACCGCGCAGGATTTGGATACAGTATCGGTCTGAGAATTATGCTTTAGTCCGGGCTTCCTCAAAACAAGTATTTTTTTCCTGTTTTACTTCCTTTAAAGTGCGATATTTTTTAGAATTTTTAAGCCATTCATTCAAATTTTTAAAACTTAAAAAGGAACAGAATTGAATTTGATTGGAGTGTTTAGTTAAAATGCATTTTGTTTAAACTTCAAAGCAATAAACTTAAACACAGAAAGTTACAAGTCCGGCAAACAACGCAAACGTTAAATTGTTCATCTTAATATAAAGATTCTTTATCCAGCATAGAGAAAATCAACTAATAAAAGACATAGAAATCTTTTTGAATCGTTTTATACTTCCTATATTTGTTTAGACAAAATAAAAATAACAATTAAAAAATAGATGCCATGACTCAGATTCAATTCAACGACGCCCTACTCAGTTTAAAAGAAAAACTGCACTATTATGCACTGAGTTTAACCTCAGACACAGAGCGCGCAGACGACCTTCTGCAGGAAACCATGTTGAAAGCACTGACTTACCGCGATAAGTTCAGGGAAAACACGAATTTTAAAGCATGGATTTACACCATCATGAAAAACACCTTTATTAATGACTACAGAAGAAATGTGAAAACCCGGAATACGTTCGACCATTCGAACAACGATTTTCACCTGCTGTTTTCAAAAGATAAAGTTTATCCCTCGCCGGATTCGTTTTACAGTACCAAGGAAATTCATAAAAGCATCGATTCGCTCGAAGATGAATACAAAGTACCTTTCACAATGTTTTTGGACGGTTACAAATACAAAGAAATTGCAGATGAACTTGACTTGCCGCTGGGAACTGTTAAAAGCCGAATTTTCTTCACACGTAAGAAACTTGAAAAATCATTACACGAATATTCAGATAATTAGGCAATTTAAGATAACGTTCTTAAAAAAGATCTTCGGTTTTCGAAGATCTTTTTTTATTTTACAGCATCACTAAAAAATTATACTATGGAAAAAATTATAGCAGTCCATCTTGCAGAAGGATTTGAAGAAATTGAAGCGATTGGTATTATCGATGTGTTGCGAAGAGCAGAATTTAATGTGACCGTTGTTTCTGTTACCGGAAAATCAGAAGTAACCGGAAAACACGGTGTTACAATCACCACCGACCGATTGTTTGAAGATGTGGATTATGAAAACACTGACATGCTGGTTTTACCGGGTGGAATGCCGGGCGCAAAAAACCTGAACGAACATGAAGAATTGCGTGAAAAAGTTCTGGAATTCAACAAAAAAGACAAGCCGATTGGTGCAATTTGCGCAGCGCCAATGGTTTTGGGTGATTTGGGAATTTTAAAAAATAAAAATGCCACTTGCTTCCCGGGATTTGAAGACGAACTGAAAGGAGCCAACGTAACCGGAAACGATGTGGAGGTTGACGGAAAAATAATTACCGGGAAAGGTGCCGGAGTTGCAATTAAATTTGCCCTGCAGATTGTTGAGTTTCTGAAAGAGAAAGAAACAGCCGATAATCTGGCAGAAAAAATGATTGCCACACGATAACT
>CAYUBV010000058.1:0-2675 GCA_964443035.1 uncultured Tangfeifania sp. | reverse complement strand
TCTCTCAAAAATCCAGTCGCGCGCATTTACAAAAGCCTGAATCCACGGGGCAATTTCATCTTTTTTCCGGTCGGCCGGATAATTTGCCCACTGCCATGGCATAAATGCCCTTTCCAGGTGTGGCATAACCGCCAAATGCCGGCCGTCTTTTGAGCAAATGGCAGCCGTTGAAAAGTGTGAACCATTCGGATTGGCGGGATATTCGTCGTGGCTGTATTTCATCGGGATGTGGTATTCCATCTCGTTGAAAGGCAGGTAAAATCTTCCCTCGCCATGTGCTATCCAGATTCCCAGTTTCATTCCGGTCATGTTATGCAGCATCACCGACTGGTTTTCAAGGACATCGACATTCAAAAACGCCGATTCAAATTTGTATGACTCGTTGTGTTCCATCCGCGGTTTAATGCTGTGTTCCGGGTAAACCAGGTCGAGTTCAACCATAAGCTGACAACCGTTGCAAACTCCGAGACTGAGCGTGTCTTCGCGGTTGTAAAAGTTTTCAAGAGCAATGCGTGCCTTTTCGTTGTATTTGAATGCACCGGCCCACCCTTTTGCCGAACCGAGCACATCGGAATTGGAAAAACCACCCACAAACACAATCATGTTGATGTCTTCGAGTGTTTCGCGGCCGGCAATCAAATCGGTCATGTGCACATCTTTCACATCCATTCCGGCAAGGTGCATCGCATAGGCCATTTCGCGGTCGCCATTCACACCTTTTTCGCGGATGATGGCCGCTTTGATTCCCGATTTTTCGCGGCGGTTCAGTTGAATTCCAAAGTCGGCTGCAACACCCGAAAATTTTTTGAAATTGTATTCAAGTTCATGTTTCTTGTAATTTTTAAAACGTTCCAGCGCCAGTTCATTTCCACTCTGTTTCCGGTCGAGCAGGTATGAAGTTTTGAACCACAAATCACGAAGCGTATCGATATCGAAATCAGTTTCATTTCCTGAGTGTGAAACTCTCACTTTCCGGTAAGAAACCGGAGCTCCGAGTGCAATAAAACCGACGCCATTTTCATTCAGTTTTTCTTTTACTTTTTCATTATCGCCACACTGAATAATGATTCCCGGGTTTTCGCTGAAAAGAATTTTCACAATGTCTGCTTCGTCAAAACCATCAAGATTGACTTTCATTCCTCCTTTGTTGCTGCTGAAACACAGTTCGAGCAGCGAAGTGATCAAACCGCCCGAACCAATATCGTGACCTGCCAGAATCAGGTCTTCTTCAATCAAGTTCTGAACCGTATTAAACGCAGAAACAAATTTTTCAGGATTGGCAACTGTGGGAGCAGTTTTACCGATTTTATTGACTGACTGCGCAAATGCACTTCCGCCCAAAGCGCGTTCGGTAAAAGAAAAATCGATAAAAAGAATTTCTTTCGATTCATCGTTTACCAGTACCGGTTCCACTGTTTTACGTACATCCGAAACTTCGCCCGATGCAGAAATAATCACAGTTCCCGGTGCGTAAACCACATCGTCTTTGTATTTCTGGGTCATCGACATGGAATCTTTTCCTGTGGGAATGTTGATTCCCAGCGCGCAGGCAAAATTGCTGGCAGCTTCCACAGCGTGATAAATCCGTGCATTTTCTCCCGGATTTTTAGCCGGCCACATCCAGTTGGCGCTCAACGAAATACTGCGGATTTTATCTGTCAGTGGAGCCCAGATAATGTTTGTCAGCGATTCAGCAATCGATAAAACTGAGCCGCTTGGTGCATCTACCAAACCCGCTACCGGTGCATGACCGATTGACGTGGCGATCCCGGCTTTTCCCCGGTAATCAAGTGTGATGACACCCACATTATTCAGTGGCAAATGCAATTTCCCGACCCCCTGCTGTTTGGCAATCCGGCCGGTTACCGAGCGGTCAACTTTATTTGTCAGCCAGTCTTTGCACGCCACAGATTCCAGTTGAATCACATTTTCAACCAGCGTATTTATATCACCCGGCTCGTACTGCAAATCCTCAAAATCCGGAATTTCCGTTTTATCTTCCAAAACCGTTTTTGGCGGACTGCCAAACATGTATCCCAACTGCCAGTCGATGGATTTTTCGCCGGTTTTCGAATTTTCAAAAGTGAATTGCATATCGCCGGTGGTCTCCCCTATTTCATATATCGGTGCCCGTTCGCGGCCGGCAATTCGTTTCAGCAATTCTACATTTTCGGGTTTCATCACCAATCCCATGCGTTCCTGCGATTCATTCCCTATAATTTCTTTTTGAGAAAGTGTGGGATCGCCCACCGGCAGTTTGGCCGTATCGATTTTTCCACCGGTAGTTTCCACCAATTCCGAAAGACAGTTCAGGTGTCCCCCTGCCCCGTGGTCATGTATCGAAATAATCGGATTGCTGTCCGATTCACCCAGTGCACGAATGGCATTGTACACCCGTTTTTGCATTTCAGGATTGGCGCGTTGCACGGCATTCAGTTCAATGGCATTTTCAAATTCGCCGGTAGCTACCGATGACACAGCGCCCCCGCCCATTCCAATGCGGTAATTGTCGCCACCCAGCAAAATCACCTTGTCGCCTTTTTCAGGATCGTCTTTCAGACTGTCTTTTTTATTGCCGTAACCGATTCCACCAGCCAGCATAATTACTTTGTCATAGCCATATTTTTTAAACGATTCAGAATGCTCGAAAGTTAAAACTGAACCTGCGATGAGCG
>CAYUBV010000057.1:3924-12695 GCA_964443035.1 uncultured Tangfeifania sp. | reverse complement strand
TTTTCCGGAAGCCGTGTAATAAAATCGACCGGAATTCCGTAATTGGCCAGCGAAACGGCAACATTGGCTTCGCCACCACCAAAAGTGGCTGTAAACTCAGAAGCCTGTGAAAAACGCAAATAGCCGGGAGTGGCCAAACGCAGCATAATCTCTCCGAAAGTAATGACTTTATTTTTCATACTATTAAAATTGTTTATATTTTACATGCTCGTTTCATTTTATATTTATTTTTGCAATCGATTGCAAAATACAATTTCTTTTAAATAAAAAAAAGAAACAACCGGAATTCCGAACCATATTTTATTCAAAATTAAAATAGTTGCGGGCATTGTTGAAACAAATGTCTTCCACCATCTGACCCAGCATATCCATGTCGTTGGGCAATTCGCCGTTTTCCACATCGGTTCCGATTAGGTTACACAGTGTCCGCCGAAAATATTCGTGGCGGGTGTAGGAAAGGAAACTCCGCGAATCGGTTAGCATTCCCACAAAACGACTTAGCAAACCGAGATTTGACAAAGCATTCATCTGCTCTTCCATCCCGTCTTTCTGGTCGAGGAACCACCAGCCCGAGCCAAATTGCATTTTCCCGGGAACCGAGCCATCCTGAAAATTGCCAATCATAGTAGCGATTAATTCATTATCGCGCGGATTCAGGTTGTAAATAATTGTTTTCGATAGTTGGTCATTCTGGTCCAGCCGGTCGAGTAATTTTGAAAGTGGGCGGGCAACTTCAAAGTCGCCGATGGAATCGAACCCGGTATCCGGTCCCAACCGGTTAAAGAGGCGTGTATTGTTGTTTCGCAATGCACCGATATGGAACTGCTGGGTCCAGCCGCGGGAATGATCCATTATTCCCAGTTCGTACAACATACACGATTTAAACTTGAGGATTTCAGTGTGTGTTAATTTCGCCCCATAACGCACCTTACTGAAAATATCGATGATATCGCGCTCCGAGTAGTCTTCGGCATAAGCTGTTTCCAGGCCATGATCAGACAACCGGCAGCCATTTTCGTGGAAAAATTTATGGCGGTTGTCCAGTGCATCCATTAAATGTTCAAAAGTATTGATTTCAATGCCCGAAACTTTTTCCAGCTTATCGATGTATTCGTTGTATGCACCGGCATTTTCCACCGCCATTGCTTTGTCGGGACGCCAGGCAGGCAACACTTTCACCTCAAAATCGCTTTCCTTAATCTGGCGGTGATATTCAAGCGAATCAACCGGATCGTCGGTGGTGCAAATGGTATGCACATTTGCCATTCGGATGAGATTTCGCACCGAATAATCAGGTGACTGCAATTTTGCATTGCAGGTGTCCCAGATTTCTTTCGCGGTTTCCGGATTAAGCAGCTTTTCAATTCCAAAAAATCGTTTCAGCTCAAGATGTGTCCAGTGATAAAGCGGATTCCTCAATGTGAACGGAACCGTTTCCGCCCATTTTTCAAACTTTTCCCAGTCGGAAGCATCGCCGGTGCAAAAATGTTCGTCCACACCGTTGGTCCGCATGGCCCGCCACTTATAGTGGTCGCCGTACAACCAGATTTGCGCCAGGTTATCAAATTGTTTGTCCTCTGCAATTTCTTTGGGCGAAATGTGACAGTGGTAGTCGAAGACCGGCATTTTCGCCGCATAATTGTGATATAAGTTTTGAGCCGTTTCTGTTTGCAACAGAAAGTTTTCATCCATAAATTTTTTCATAAATTGAATAGTCTTTTTAAATGACGTTCATAAATATTTTCTTCCACACAACCGCCAATCACATCAGCATATTTCTTCAAAAGGTGGGTGTACTCCTCACCCATTTCGGCTGCCACTTTGTAACCCACATGAATGAGCTGTCGAAAATTGGGATTGTAATCCGGATGGCCGGGAATGTGACGCAGAGTGTCGGCAAATTTTTCGCCTGTCCATTTCTCGACATCAACTCCTGCCGGAAGCTGCGAATCATCGATGTCAATCACATCGGCATAAGGCCCGCACAACTCATCTTTACGAATTAATGCATTTTTGTAAATTGTTTTAGCCGCAGTCAAACCTTCGTCACCCGAAACGGCCAACCCGATAACTTCCTCGAGCCAGGTAGTTCCGGCGGTTTTCACATGCAGGCCTTTATCATGCTTTTTAATAATTTCTGCCATCACCGGGTAGATTGAAAATTTATCGGAACCGGAGTGGATGCTGAGTTTCAGGTCTTCGGGAAGACCGAATTCTTTCACAGCATAATCGATAACCAGCACATCCTGCTCAAATTCACGGGCAAACTGATCAACATCCCCTTCATAGTCGACGCCCTTGTTAAAACGTCCGGTAAACTTGGGGGCGATGGTTTGTGCCGGAATATTTTCATCGGCAATCATTTTCAGAATGAACAGCAGCTCTACAGGTGTTTGCGGCGCTTCAACCTCATCCATCGACACTTCGGTAATGAATTCTCCTTTCCCCTTTGTGCCTTCAATGTGGCGGTAAATTTTCCCGGCTTCCTTTATGGCTGCGAGGTATTTTTTTGCCATTTCTTCCAGCAACGAATCAGTAACTTCAATTGGTTCATCGATTCCCGGAACTGAAATTTTTGCATTAAAATTTCTGCATGACTCTTTAAATGTGGTTATTTCTTCCTGAGTTGGTTCATTCCCGATATACATTGCCACATCGAGTGTAAAAAAATTGGCATGAAGAATAAACCGGTCCACATTCGATAAATTAATGTGGTCGGCATCCACAAAATAAGGTCCCTGCCAGTTCAGGGTTTTTACAGCCTCATCCGCTTCAATGCGCGTTCCTTCCGGTTCCGAGTGAACAATGTTGTGCTCACGGTTCGATTTGTTCCATACAGGAGTAACATTCACGCCGTTTTCATTTGCTTTTATCAATGCTTTTAACTGGGCCTGCCCCTGGTGGTTAAACCGGTCGCCTGTGCCAAAGCTGTATTTTCCTAATTTCATAATTGCAGTTTAATATCTATCGAATAATATGTGAAAATTTACTTTCCGTGTACGGACACGAAAATATGCATATATTTCCTGCCTGCAAAAAAAAAATTGCTGTTTTACAATTATATGTTGCTTTTAAATTCAGCCTGACCGATTTATGGAAACACCTTTTCGCAGTTGGTTTTTTATGTTTTTGCAGATAAAAACAAATTTGAATTTGGCACAGATTACCGCTTAAGTTCGTTTCTCGGTTCGCCTGCCCGCAATAGTTTCTGGATCAGTATCAACTGGTATTTAAAAATTTAAGCTGAATTCAGCATTCCAAATTCAGCTTCTCCTGGTACTATTCCGTAATTTTCTGTTCCACGATTTTCAAGATTATTTGCTCTTTTTCCTTTGCCGATTGTAAAAGTCCTGTCCCTTTTTCAAGCGTTTCTGCCAGCCACGATTTATTTTCATAACCTCCCGCATTGATTTTTACATTCAGGAAAGCTCCTTCAACGGCTGTGCGTGCACAGAGCGCTCCCACTCCGGCATCGGTTACCGAGTTTGGGTTTCCGGTTTCAGCCATCTGTTTTATCACATCCATTGAACCGTGCGCCAGTTGCATGATTTTAAAAGGCACTTCAATAGCATTGCGGGTGGCATCCTGAATCGCGCGCTTCCGATCGGCTTTTTCTTCGTCGCTTGTTTTGGGCATTCCAAATGCTGCCATCACGCGGTTAAAAGCAGCAGTGTCTTCATCCACACATTTTAAAAGCGCCGTGTGGTAGTCTTTTGCTTTTTCGGCCCATTCGGAAAACTCCTCCCAGCGATCGTCCCACCCGCGTTTGTGCGCCGAAAGGTTTGCCACCATCGAACCAAGTGCGGCTCCCAAAGCGCCCACATAAGCCGAAATGGAACCTCCGCCGGGTGCAGGTGATTCTGAAGCAGTGGCGTTTACAAATTCATTCACCGTTTTATCGGCCAGACTTTCACCGGCATCTTCGGCAATCATGTATTCGATGATTTTTTTCTTCGGATCGAAAGGTTTCAGTTCGTCCAGTCCGAGTGATTTTATGGCAATTTTTATGATTTCCTCGTCCGAAATTCCGGTGGAGCGCTGCTGCTTGCGCAGGAAATATTTCCCGGCATCGAGCATTGCTTTTAACGGAACAAGCCCGACCAGTTCAGATCCGGTAACACGGATGCCGCGCTGGCGTGCCTTTTCGCTTACCTCGTCGAATGCCACATGAATTGGAGTAACAGAAATATCTGTAAGATTGATTGAAATTTGCGCAATTCCGTACTCTTCAATGTACCAGCCTATGGCGCGCGTTTTTTTCAATGTTCCGGGAATCCGGACCGGTTCGCCGTTTTCATCTTTCACAATTTTGCCTGTAAGCGGATTGCCTTCGCGTTTTACCCGCCCTGCCTCCCGTACATCAAATGCAATGGCATTTGCGCGCCGGGTTGAAGTTGTGTTTAAATTCACATTGTAGGCCACCAGAAAATTACGGGCGCCAATGGCAACCGCACCGGATTTTGCCACTTTGTCCGACCATTTGAACGCGCCAAAATCGGGCTTCCACTCTTTTGTGGAAATGCGATCTTTCAGGCCTTCGTATTCACCGGAGCGGCAGCTTGCCAGGCTGACACGGTTGTCTTTTAGTGCTGCAAACTCGTAGCAAAATACCGGAATATCCAGCTCCTTCCCCACTCTCTCAGCCAGTTTGCGTGCATATTCCACCGTCTCTTCCATGGTAACATTTGCAACCGGCACCAGCGGACAAACATCGGTGGCGCCAAACCGCGGATGTTCGCCAAAATGCCGGCTCATGTCAATCAGTTTAGAAGCCATTTTTATGGCCCGGAAAGCTGCTTCCACAACATTTTCAGGCTCACCCACAAAAGTTACCACTGTACGGTTGGTTGCTTTTCCCGGGTCCACATCGAGCAGTTTAATGCCATCCACACTTTTGATGGCGGCGGTAATTTCATTTATTATTGCGCTATTTCTTCCTTCAGAAAAATTCGGAACGCATTCGATTATTTTATTCATTTTTCTATTTTTTTTACCACAAAGTCTCACAAAGGCCCTTTCACTAAGAAACTCAAAGTTTAAATAATAACTCTCTTAATTTCAATTTTTCAATATCCATTTTCTTTGAGATGCTTTGTGAAATAACTTAGAGTTCCTTTGTGGTTAATAATAAATTAGGTTTAAAAATAATTCCAACAAACTAAATATAGAATGATAATTTTCAGCCGGATTCAGAGATTTTGAATTTCGCCGTTTAAAATAACAGTTTCAATTAAATCGGATGTGAAGCGGTAAGGCAGGTATTCAATTCCCGGCATATCGGAAGTAATAAAAACATTGGCGATTTTTCCGCGGGCGATGCTTCCCAGCCGGTCGCTGACTCCCATGGCATAAGCAGAATTTAGTGTAGTGGCATTAATTACTTCTTCGGGCAGCATGTTGTATTTGATGCAACCGAGCGATGAGATAAAATTCATGTTCCCGCTGGGCGACGAACCGGGATTGTAGTCGGAAGCCAGCGCCACAGGAAGTCCGGCTTCAATCATCCCGCGCACAGGCGACAATTTCATATTCAGAAAAAAAGCAGCTCCCGGTAACACGGTGGGCATCGTTTCAGACTCTTTCAAAACCTCTATTTCCTCTTTTCCTATGTGTTCAAGATGATCAACTGAAAGTGCATTGTATTTAACCCCTACCTGCACCCCGCCGGTAAACCCGAATTCGTTGGCATGAATTTTTGGCCGCATTCCGTGTTTTACGCCCGCCATTAAAATGCGGCCAGTATCTTCAACAGAAAAAAAGCCTTTATCGCAAAACACATCGATGTAATCTGCCAGTTCTTCTGCAGCTACCTGCGGAATCATTTCATTGATGACCAAATCCACGTATTTTGAAACATTTTCACGGTATTCAGCAGGAATGGCATGTGCACCTAAAAATGTAGAGCGGATACAAACCGGGGTCGTTTCTTTCAGCCGTTTTATTACCCTCAGTAATTTAAGTTCCCCTTCCAGCGTCAGTCCGTAACCACTTTTGATCTCAACGGCCCCGGTACCGGTTTTTATAATTTCGAAAATACGTTCGATGGCTTCGTCATAAAGCTCATCTTCCGATTTCTCCTGCAGCATTTTAGCTGAATTTAAAATTCCACCACCCCGTTGCGCAATTTCTTCATAAGACAGACCCTTTATCCGGTCGACAAATTCTTTTTCACGTGAACCGGGAAAAACCAGGTGCGTGTGTGAAT
Source organism: uncultured Tangfeifania sp. (assembly GCA_964443035.1). Lineage (GTDB taxonomy): Bacteria > Bacteroidota > Bacteroidia > Bacteroidales > Prolixibacteraceae > Tangfeifania. Next base: position 6,490 of record CAYUBV010000057.1, on the reverse strand, counting down.
CGCAGTAACACGGATACACCAAACGGTTTGAACAATCAATCTCTACCAGCAAATCATCATCGCAATAGGCATCTTTCAGGCTGTCCATTGGTCCAAATTTATGAATCAGCTCGTCGCTGATGATTAAAAAGGCATTTTTGATGGTCTTTACACTGGCCATCTCCTTTCCCGATTTGAATGCAACCTGCTGGTCTTCAACCTGAACAAGTTCCCTGATATTTTCGAGTAATAATTTCATGTTTCCAGATTTTAATAAAAAGGTACGAAATTGAATTCAATTATCACAAACCTGAACAGTTGAATAACGGAATCTTTTAATTTTTTACTTCTGTTAAAAATCATGAGGGAAACCATAAGTTTTATTATTTTCGGGCTTTTAAACAAAAAAAGACATGCTGAAAAAAGTACCGCATACCTATGTAATCATCTTTTTATTAATTGTTTTTTGTGCCGCTTTAACCTGGTTTATTCCCGGCGGAGCGTTCGAACGCGAACATGTAACTGTAAACGGAGTGGAACGTGAAGTAATTAAACCCGGTTCATTTCATTACATCGAAAGCAACGAGCAGACATGGCAGGCATTTTCGGCATTTTTCGACGGTTTTGTAAACACAGCCAATATCATTGCTTTTATCATCATGATTGGAGGTGCATTCTGGATTATGAACGAAAGCAAAGCCATCGACATCGGTATTTATTCTTTTCTGAAATCAGCTAAAAAATGGGAACGCAATAAAGTGATGCGAAAACTGGGAGTAAACAATATAATACTAACCGGGATTATGCTGATATTTAGCCTTTTCGGCGCCGTTTTCGGCATGAGCGAAGAAACCATTGCTTTTACCATTATTTTTGTTCCGCTGGCCATTTCAATGGGGTATGATTCCATTGTGGGTGTTTCACTTTGTTTTGTGGCAGCGGCACTCGGTTTTGCAGGTGCTTTTCTGAATCCCTTTACCGTGGGAATTGCCCAGGGATTGTCCGATATTCCTTTGTTTTCAGGCATTGAATACCGCATTTTTATGTGGATAGTCATAAACATTGTTGGTTTTACTTTTATTTTGCGTTATGCTTCGCGTATTCATAAAAACCCTGAAAAATCGCTGGTTTATAAAGAAGATGAATACTGGCGCCACCGGAATGTAAATACCGGCACAGAAATCAGCTATAAAATTCCCCGGGGTGCATGGGTTGCTTTTATTTCACTAACTGTTTTTCTGCTTCTTTTCTCCGTGTTTTACCCAATGACTGTGCTAAAAATCGGGAACGCTGCAATTACATTTCCTGCTGTGCCTGTTGCCACTGCTTTATTTATCATTTCGGGAATCCTGACACTCCGTAAAACAGTGCATTATTTTATTTTGACATTGCTGACTTTTACCATCATTTTTCTGATTATCGGTGTGATGGGTTACGGCTGGTATGTGATGGAAATTGCCACGCTTTTCCTTGCGCTGGGAATATTTTCGGGGATTGCAGCCGGGAAAAGTCCCAACAAAATAACTACTTCGTTTATACAGGGAGCCCAGGATATTTTGCCGGCGGCATTGGTCGTCGGGCTGGCTGGCGGAATTGTTGTCATTCTTGAAGACGGAAACATTATCGATACCATTCTTTATTCGGTTTCGCAGTCGATGCAGGATCTCGGAAAAGTGGGTTCGGTAAGCGTGATGTATGTTATTCAGTCGTTCCTGAATATTTTCATCCCATCGGGTTCGGGCAAAGCTGCACTTACCATGCCCATGATGTCGCAATTTTCCGATCTGATTGGTATTTCGCGACAGGCGACAGTGGTGGCTTTTCAGTTTGGCGACGGGTTTACCAACATGATTACTCCAACATCGGGTGTGTTAATAGGTGTGCTCGGAATTGCCCGCATCCCCTACGAAAAATGGTTTAAATGGGTAGCCCCGTTTGTGGTGATTCTGACTCTGCTGGGTTTTCTCTTACTGTTGCCGACAGTTCTAATGGATTTGAATGGATTTTAAACAAAAAAACCTGCTCTTAAAAAGAGCAGGTTGTAAATGTTTTATTTCGGCCGGGTGTATGTTATTCGTCAATCGAAATACATTCAACCGGGCAAACTTCTGCACATGAACCACAGTCGGTGCACAATTCAGGATCAATTACATAGATATCACCTTCAGAAATTGCATCAACCGGGCACTCATCGATGCATGTGCCGCATGCAATACATTCATCGGAAATTTTATAGGCCATAACAATGAAAATTTAAAATTTAACATCTTTAAAGTAAGCCACAAATGTACAAAGTTTGGTAAAATTACAAAGTAGAGTTTGCATTTATTTATCATCCTTGCAACGAACACTTTGCAAACAACTGTAAAACAATAATATCAGTTACCAACAGGTTTCTGATGGCCCATACCAGTGCCTATTTTCGGGTTTTCAGATAATACCTGCACACTTCCGTCAGTCCGCATTTTTCGCATTTGGGGTTACGGGCAGTGCAGGTGTATCTTCCATGCAAAATAAGCCAGTGATGCGCTTTGGGCACCAGCTCTTCCGGCAAATATTTCATGAGCTGCAATTCGGTAGCCAGCGG
>CAYUBV010000057.1:0-3824 GCA_964443035.1 uncultured Tangfeifania sp. | reverse complement strand
ACAATTAAATGAAACGGATTTTCGTAGTGCAGTTCTGTTTCAGCCACCGGTATGGCTTTTTCAAAATACTGAATAACATATTCAAATAATTCCTTCTTTCGCATAATTTTTAATTTGGATTCAAAAATAATCGATTTTTTTTCAACCGAAGGTGTAACAAAAATCCGAAATTGTAGTCATACTAAAAGAAGTTGCTTAAAAATCCGTTTCCCCCCTGGTAGAAATGGTTTTAAATTAGCAATTAAACAGACGTGGAAAAGCCGGTGTTGACCGGCTTTTTTTCATATCATTTCCTATTTTTGCCAAAAATTTATTAATGAGACCATTCTTACAAGCAGAAAATTTATCGAAACGCTGGGGGGACCTGATGCTTTTCGAAGATATATCGTTTACCATTTCCGAAGGGCAAAAAGTCGCCCTCATTGCCCGCAACGGCGCCGGAAAATCAACATTGCTCGATATGCTGGCCGGAAAAGAAACACCCGATTCAGGCGAAATTACCATCACCAACGATGTTGAAATTGGTTACTTTGAACAGAATCCTTTTTTGAATCCAACTCATACCGTTTTGGAAGAAATTTTTAAATCGGACAATGAAAAACTGAAAACGGTAAAAGAATTTGAGTTAGCGGTGTTGCATAACAATCAGCAAAAAATTACCGAAATTTCTGCAAAAATGGATGAACTGGGAGCCTGGGATGTGGAGGTGGAAATCAAGCAGATTCTTACGCAACTCAAAATAAATGAGCTTGAAAAACCAGTCGGGCAGCTTTCCGGAGGTCAGCAAAAAAGATTATCGCTCGCAAAGGTTCTCATTAACAAACCCGATTTGCTCATGCTCGACGAACCCACCAACCACCTCGACCTGGAAATGATTGAATGGTTAGAAGCTTACCTCGGAAAATCAAAATCGACGTTGTTAATGGTTACGCACGATCGTTATTTTCTCGACCGCGTTTGCAACGAAATCATTGAAATGGAGGATAACCAAATTTACCGCTACCAGGGAAATTACTCTTATTTTCTGCAAAAAAGAAATGAACGGATTGAAAACCAGCAGGCCACGGTTACCAAAGCCAAAAACCTGTTGCGCACAGAACTTGAATGGATGCGACGGATGCCCAAAGCCCGCGGGACCAAAGCAAAATACCGGGTCGATTCCTTTTACGATTTAAAAGACAAAGCTTCAAAAAAAATCACCGAAGAAAGCGTTGAACTCACTGTAAAGTCTGCACGCCTCGGAAAAAAAATTATTGAAATCGAGCACCTTTCAAAATCCTACCCGGGAGTAAAACTGATTGAAGACTTCTCGTACAAATTTTCCCGGTTCGAAAAGGCCGGAATTATAGGAAAAAACGGAACCGGAAAAACAACATTTCTGAACCTGATTACCGGCAAAGCAGAACCCGAAAGCGGAACCATCGAAATCGGACAAACAATTAAATTTGGATACTACCGCCAGGAAGGAATTTCATTCAATCCGAAAGAACGTGTCATCGATGCAGTGAATAAAATTGCAGAGTTTATTTTATTTGAAGACGGCACAAAAATGACCAGTTCGCAACTGCTCACCCGGTTTCTGTTTCAGCCCGAAACGCAATACAATTATATTGAAAAACTGAGCGGCGGAGAGCAGCGACGGTTGTATCTCTGCACCGTACTGATGCAAAATCCGAATTTTCTGATTCTCGATGAGCCCACAAACGATCTCGATATCCTCACGCTGAATGTATTGGAAGAATACCTGAAATCGTTCCAGGGATGTGTTTTAATAGTTTCCCACGACCGCTTTTTTATGGATAAAATTGTCGACCATCTTTTTATTTTTGAAGGCGAGGGAAAAATCTCGGATTTCCCCGGTAATTACAGTACCTACAGGGAATCGGTTGAAAAAACGGAAAAAGAAGAGAGCCGGCAAAAAACGGCAGAAAAAAGCAGTGTTAAAAAAGAGAATCAGAAAGATATTTCTTCTTCGAAAAAGGGAAAAAAGAAACTCTCATTTAAAGAAAAGCGGGAACTCGAGGCGCTTGAAAAAAAAATAGAGACCCTTGAAAAACGAAAAACTGAACTGGAAAATAAAATGAATTCGGGAAATCTCGATCACGAAGAATTATTCAAAAGTTCAGAAGAGATCACAAAAATAAAATCGGAACTTGACGAAAAGGAATTCCGCTGGCTCGAGCTGAGCGAACTCGAATAATCAGAAAGGGGTGCTTCAAACGTTAAATGTCTTCAAAGTCGACGTCGGTAAAATCCTTGCCTTGGCCATTGCTTTCAACCGGAACCTCTTCAGGCTTTTCTTTAGGCATTGGCACAGGTTTTTCTGTTTCAGGTTGGTTTTCATGAATATACTGCATAACATCTTCCAGGCTGTCCATAAACTTCTCAAAATCTTCCTGGTAGAGAAACACCTTATGTTTTTCATAATGAAATTTACCGTTTTCAGCGAACTTCTTTTTGCTCTCGGTAATGGTTAGGTAATACTCGTCATTACGTGTGCTTTTTACATCGAAAAAATAGGTCCTTTTTCCTGCCCTGATGACTTTTGAATAAATCTCCTGCCTGAATCTTTCATCCGGCTTTTTTCTTTCCTCCTTATTGTCAACATTTTCCATTCTTTTTAATTTTCGATTTTTTTCCAGTTAGTTGTCTCAAAAATAGAAAAATAATTCAAATATTTTTTAGGAAAACAAAGAATCGGACTTTCACGGCTAATAATTCGTTAGTTTAAAATCAATTTAAATTGAGGGTGAATTTTACATTTACCGGAATACAAAAACTAACTGTAAATTTTATTTGTTGCAGCGAGAAGTGTATTGTTTAAAAGTGAAACACGCGTCATTGGGCCAACTCCACCGGGAACGGGAGTTATAAATGAACATTTTTCCGCTACTTCGTCGAATTTAACATCACCTTTGAGTTTAAAGCCCGATTTTGTTTTATCGGATTTTACGCGGGTGGTTCCCACATCAATTACCACGGCACCTTCTTTCACCATGTTTTCGCGGACAAACTCGGGCGAGCCAATGGCGGCAATCAAAATATCGGCGCTCCGGCAAAGTTCCTCCAGGTTTTTAGTCCGGCTGTGGGCAACTGTAACCGTGCAATTGCTTGTTTTTTGCGACATCAGAATACTCAGCGGACGACCAACAATGTTGCTGCGCCCCACAATCACACAGTTTTTTCCGCTTGTTTCAATGCCGTATCGTTTCAGCAATTCCACAATTCCGAAAGGTGTGGCCGACACAAACGAAGGAAACCCGATAACCATGCGTCCTACATTTTCGGGATGAAAACCGTCCACATCTTTTTTCGGATCGATGGCTTCAATTACTTTCTGTTCGCTGATTTGCGCGGGAAGCGGCAACTGAACGATAAATCCGTCTATATCGGCGTCGTTGTTTAATTCATCGATTTTGGCCAGCAACTCTTCTTCAGTTACATCATCTTCAAACCGTATGAGCGACGATTTAAAACCTACATCTTTGCAATCTTTAATTTTGAAGTTTACGTACGTTTCACTGCCGCCATCGTGGCCAACCAACATCGCTGCCAAATGCGGTATTTTTCCGCCTTCTTCTTTTATTTTTGCAACTTTTGCAGCAATTTCCTCTTTCATTTCTGCTGCCACTTTTTTCCCGTCAATCAGTTTCATTTTCTTTAGTTTTTTTGATAATTCGTATAATGTAATTTCGAGTGCTCACCCAATTTTTTATTGGTCATAATAAGTAAATGAAAGAGATGCTGAAACAAGTTCAGCATGACGTTTCAAGTTAATTCACAGTTTTAAAGGACGTCACCCTGAACTTGTTTCAGGGTCTACT
>CAYUBV010000056.1:0-12820 GCA_964443035.1 uncultured Tangfeifania sp. | reverse complement strand
GAAAAAAACTTGCGTTCGTTTTTAAAAATTTATAAAAAGGATTTCACCTAAAAACTCTTTCTGCAAAAACTATTCAGACTGACTGTCTTCAGGAAGCAGTTTCATGCTGAACTGTGCAGCATTTTTTACATTTTCGTGGCTAAAAAAATCAGAATGATACCTGTTCTGAAGATAGAGCCGGGTTTGATCGAGGTAGAAATCGCTGGCTGGTATTCCGCTGGTTCCGGTTGGAATAATAGTCTGCGATGCATCCCAGTTTGAAAGATCGAAAATATGGCGGTGGGAAGCCCCGTGATTTACTTCGTACAAATTGTTGTAAGAGTAAGAATACGGGCAAACAGTGTGAAAACTTCCGGCCATTTCAAACGGCCCGCGATTCAGATTCAAGGCCTTATCGAGAACATTTACAACACCCAGCGGATGGCTGAGTGTGAAAGTATGGATTTTACCCCATTCCCATTTCCCGGCATCCGGTCCCATTCTTTCAGACAGTTCCTGCACTGTTTCACGAAATGCACGGATAACAATATCTCTGAATGTTTCTATTTCCGAAGAATTGATATCATCTATCCACACAGAATTCTTTTCAGGAAGTACGTTTAAAATCAGGTTTTCAAGCAAAATTTGCTGTCCTTTTAACGACTTAAATACTTCAGGCGGCAACTCATCTTTTACCAGATTTTCAGCAACTTTCCGGTAAAGAATTTCGAAAACTGAAGCAGCCTGACTTTGACGACCCAATTCGTAATTCCAGTTTTCCAGTTTTTCAAGGGCTGCTTTTTCAATGTCGTTCCATGCAGAGGTTGAATTCAGTTCCGATAAAAACACCGGCGTTAGCTGCTCTGCCTTTTTCGATTTATAATCGCTTTGCATCTCTTTAAAATCGGCAATTCCCAGCTTTTGTTTCTTTTCCAGCATCTCGCGGATGCGTTCAATGCGGTTGGGAGTAGAATACCAGTGACCGATGTAATAAGGATAATCTTCGGAAACGGTTTTGTTGTTGGCCGATGAAACGTATTCTCTTTCAGGATTATACTCATAAGGCAGCTCCTCAAAAGGGACCAGTCCTTTCCAGTCGTACAGACTGGTATCGCCAGGATAAATTTCAATTCCGCTGCCCCCGCGAATGGGAATCCCGGCAGCGCACTGTAACCCGATATTTCCATTCACATCGGCATAAACAATGTTTTGGCTGATTGAGTTAAATGTAGCAGTGGCATAACGAAAATCAGCCCAGTTGTTTGCACGGTTCAAAAGGTAAACAGTTCTGATTTCGTCGCTCATTTCATTACCCAGCCACCTGATTGAAATTGCTTTTTCCGCAGTACTTTTAAACCGGTTGACAATCGGCCCGCGATGCGTGAATTTCAGTATTTCCTGATTTTCATCTCCTTCTTTTGTTCGGATTATTTCTTTTTGAATAAGAAGATCTTTCCATTCTCCATCGAGTAAATATTTGGTAGAATCCTCATTCAGTGTTTCAGCATAAAAATCGAGGTCATCCACTGCAACATTTGTCATTCCCCAGGCAATGGAGTCGTTGTGCCCGCAAATTACAAACGGCTGCCCCGGCAAAACCAACCCGGTAACATTTACCCCGCCTTCTGCAAAATGGTGCATCTGGTACCAGATTCCCGGAGCAAAAAGCCCGAGGTGCATATCATTGGCAAGCAGGGGTTTCCCCGAGTTGCTTTTTTCCCCGGAAACTGCCCAGTTGTTGCTTCCCTGGAATATTTCAACTCCCAGCTTTTCCAGATTTTTGTTTGCTGATAAAATCAGGTTTGCCGGCTTAACTTTAATCGTTTCAAATTCAGGATAAACTGAAGTCGGATGGTTTTGCATGTCAGGAATAAGATCGGAAACATACTGTTCGCCAAGCTCATTTTCAATATTATTTAAAAGAAGTTCTGTTCCCCACCCCGAGGTTAAATCCCACGACATGTATCCGATCAGGTTAATTGAATGCACGGGCATCCAGGTTTCAGGTTGATAGCCCAGCACTTTAAATTCAGGAGGAAGCGGATTATTATTCATATAAAAATTCACTCCCTCGCTAAAAGCAGTTAAAATCTCTTTTATCTCCGGTGAAGTTTGGGCCAGCACTTTTTCCGATTTTTGCTGAATTCGTAATGCGCGCATCAGCAGATCGGTTTCCAACTGGTCTTTGCCCAGAATTTCCGAAAGTCGCCCCTGGGTTACACGGCGCAACAAATCCATTTGCCAAAGCCGGTCCTGGGCCATGGTAAAACCCACTGCCCGGTACAAATCAATTTCATTATTTGCGTATATGTGAGGGATGGCAAATGAATCGCGAAAAATCGTTACTTCTTCTGTCATATCAGGAAGTTGAACTTCCTTATCGTAATCGGGTAAGGCTGATTTTTTCAGGTTATTCAGGAAGAAAAATCCTGCAATAAGTGCAATGAGAATAATGATTGCAAGTCCGGCTAAGATGCGATTCAGAATTTTCATACATCTAAATTTAGTAGAAAAAAATAATGATTCTTAAAGCTTAAATGTTTAAACTTACTATTTTTAAGACCGTTAAATTAAAAATCAAATCATTAATTATGAAAAATTTCGTTATTCTTTCTCTGCTGATGATGTATTCGATTGCCGGATTTGCCCAGCAGGCAGATAAAATTGTCGGTATTTGGTGGAACGAAGAAAAAACATCGAAGATAAAAATTGAAAAGGAAGACGGGAAGTACATTGGAACCATCGTGTATGTGATTCCTGAAAATTACGAAAACGGCGAACCGCCAAAGGATGATGAAAATCCGGATGAATCGTTGCGCGACCGTTCAATTCTGGGGCTTCAGATTCTTGAAGGATTGGAATACAATTCGAAAAAAGAAGAGTGGGTAGACGGTGAAATTTACGATCCGAAATCGGGAAATACGTACGATTGCTATGCGTGGCTCGAAGACAATGACTTATTGAAGCTCAAAGGTTTTGTGGGCGGCGTGCGCTGGCTGGGACGCAGTTCAGAATGGTATCGCACCGAAATGTAAGAATTTTCACCTATCTGCGAAACAACCGTTCGTCGAAAGAAAAAGATTCAGTTCTTTTGATTTTAACCTTTGAAAAATCGGCGTGCCGCGGATTAATCAGGTAATTAAAATCGCCCTGCACAACTGCCGAAGGGACTTTTAAAACCAACGATTTATTATCGCTAATAAATTGGTTTCCTGTTTTTTGAGTTGCATGAGAATGAGGGAACTGGTTCCAGTCTGCCGGCAAACGGGAAATACTGATTTCTTCAATTTCTATTTCATCGGGGATTTCAATTTCAGTCAGGTAATAATTTTCAGGAATAATTCCAATCGGAGTATGTACTGCAATCTCTGCAGTACACAAAGCTCTCGATTCACTGGTATAAATTACGGCAGTACTTTTGCTGTTCCATCGTCCTCCGGCAATTTCTGCACCTTTACCTGAAAGATCGTTGCGGTACTTCTCTTTTGATAAACGACAGACAATCATGCCAGAATTCCATGTTCTATCCGGTTAATTTCATCTTTAATCATCAAAATCCCGAAGGTATTATCAAGAAGTGAAATGGGCAAAATCCCTCCAAGGGCAATATTTTTTGCATTTAGCCATTTATAAAACCGATCCATGTCACCAAAAACATCAACTCCTTTATTGAACAGCAATTGTATTTCAATAATTTTTTCGGAATAAAGCGGTGCAAACCTTAACTTTTCTTTTTTATACCGTTGTAATGTGCGTTCCGACAAATGCAACACCCTGCTCCACTCAACCGGTTTTAAAGGAATAAACCTACTAATCTTCTGAAAATCATAATACTTCATTCCTTCTCTCGATTTCTTAATCAAAAGAAAAATATCCCTGTCGTCAACCGCGTCGTAATTCAATTTCTGAGCTGTATTTGTCATATCTCTGTTTTCTAACCCGTTAAAATTACGAAAATTTTCGTAAAAAATAAGACAAATTTCGCAACCATTAATTTGAAAGATTCTCTACCAACAAATCTTTCCGCGTAATTTCAACGGCTTCCAGGAGAGTTTTATCAACCTGGCTGATGATGGGATAGAAACCTTCCTCCCCAATAATGTTACGGGCTACATAAGCTTTCAACTGGGTTTCAATAACATTCTCCGATTCTTTCAGTCCCTGAACATCTTTTGCAATTCCCTTTTCATCGGCAAACTCAACAAACTCACCGAGTATATTCTGCTGATCGAGGAACCGGTCAAACTCCGCGGCATCAGTAAATTCAGAAAGTTTTTCACGATGATTATCGGCATACGTGTATGCAAAAGTATAAATCAGCCCTTTGCGGTAAATGCTGTTAAAATACTCCGAAGTTCCGGTGGTATCCATCGGCACAAAAACATCGGGCATTATTCCGCCGCCACCATAAACGGTACGACCCGATTTGGTAGTATATTTCAGCGAGTCGTTAAAATGAATGCTGTCGGCCATCAGTTGCTCGTGATGGCTGAACCGCGCGTAAAGATCTTTGAAATATTCTTCGTTTCCTTCATCGTATGATTTTTGGATGCATCGGCCGCTGGGTGTGTAAAAACGGGCTACTGTGAGCCGCAATGCAGAACCGTCCATTAATGGAATCTGCTCCTGCACCAGTCCTTTCCCGAACGAGCGCCGGCCGATAACAAATCCGCGATCGTTGTCTTGCAAAGCTCCGGCAAAAATCTCACTGGCAGAGGCCGAAAACTCATCGATTAACACATACACCCCGATATCTGCAAGTTTGTTTCGCGCAGATGCGTTGTATGTTTTTCGGGGCTGGTTACGCCCTTCGGTATAAAGAATGGGTTCGTCTTTTTCCAAAAACTCATCAACGATATTCAGCACAGCAGGAAGCGAACCTCCGGGGTTGGATCGTAAATCGACAATCACTTTTCCGGCGCCATTGCTTTTTAATTTTTGCATTCCCTGCATAAATTCATCGTAAGTTGTCTCGGCAAAACGGCTCACTTTTATAAATCCGGTTTCATCGTCAATCATGTACGAAACATCTACGCTGTAAAGCGGAATGTCGTCGCGGGTGATTTCAAACTCCAGCTTCTCCCCGGTTCCTTTTCGAATAACACCGACTGTTACTTTCGAATTTTTTTCGCCCCGCAGCAGGCTCATCACTGTTTTGTTTTCAACATCCACTCCGGCAATCACCGAATCGTTGACAGTTACAATTCTGTCGCCGGGTAAAATTCCAACTTTACCCGATGGTCCGCCCGAAATAACTTCGATTACCCTCACCGTATCTTCCTGAATGGAAAACTGAACGCCGATTCCTGAAAAATTTCCACGCATTTCTTCCTGTACTTCCTGCATGTATTTGGCAGGAATATAAGCTGAGTGCGGATCGAGTTCGTCAAGAATTTCAGGAATAGTACTCTCGATTATCTTGTTTGTGTTCACACTGTCGACATACCCGTTGTTAACCAGCTCGAGAATTGTAGTGAGTTTATTTGTTTTCCCAAATCCCCCCGGATTGGAAGCCGGCTGGCTGTTTTGTTGAAGTAAGTTGCCGATGAGGATTCCTGCTGCCACCGAAACGGCTATGAGCAGTGGGACAATTATTAGTGTTTTTCTGTTCATTATTTTACCTTTACTTTTTCCATTTCCACTTGTTTAATTTCAATATTTGCCCTTTTCAGCAAATTAATACCATCGTCCAAACGGTAGCTCTCTGTAAAAACCACCCGCTTAATTCCTGCCTGAATGATGAGTTTCGAGCATTCCATACAGGGCGAAGAAGTAACATACATGGTAGCCCCTTCACTGCTGTTATTCGATTTTGCCACTTTGGTAATGGCATTTGCTTCGGCGTGCAAAACATAGGGTTTGGTAATGTTTTCATCGTCTTCGCAAATATTTTCGAATCCCGATGGTGTTCCGTTGTACCCATCGGAAATTATCATCTTTTCTTTTACCAGCAAGGCGCCCACCTGTCGTCGTTTACAATAAGAGTTTTGCGCCCAGATCATGGCCATTTTCAGGTATCGCTGATCGAGCATTTTTTGTTTTTCTTCTTTCTTCATCTTTCCTTTAACTGTAAAATAGGTAACCGGTTTTAAAAACGATTACAAATGTAAGGTCATTTTCAGCAAAATGTTCATTTTCAAAGGAAGTAAAGATGTATCAAAAACCTTGCTAAAAATTCTTAAAAAATAATAATCAGTTTATACCACAAAAAAAAGCCGCATTGCTGCGACTTTCTTTTGATTTTTTTGATTTACAAAGTCTTAATCTTTAATAAGGAGCCAGACATCCGAGTATTTCGGATAAGTCCGGCGTACTTGATCGACCCGCGTTCGGGCATCCAATTCATCCTGGTAGGAATCTACACAAACCCTGTAGTAGCCGGTTTCACTGTGCAAAATAATAGGTGTAAATCCTTGGTTGAGCAAGTCTTCGCGGTAATTTTTGGCATTGTCCAACTGGCTGAATGACCCTAAAATTACAAAGAAGGTGTTGGTTTCATTTTCCGATTTATCTTCCTGCGAAGTGAAACTTACCTGTTCCTTGCGCATGGAAATCGGTTCTTCGGTAGTTTCTGCGGGTTCTTCCTTCACCTCCCGGTTAGTTTCCTGTTCCTTTTCTGTTCCGGGAACTGTAAACACTTTTGGTTGATCTGTGGGGTCGGTTGTGTATTCCGACTGTGCCATCTCTTTTTTCGATTTACATCCGCCGATGGCCAGGACCACTACGATAATTAATAATACTATTTTGTTCATCTTTCCTGATTTCATGATTTACCTGGCAAATATACGTAAAAGCCATTCCCATTATTGTGTTTTTCCGCAATAAGTTTTGCACATGAGATTGTTTGCAACTGAGAAGGAATGGTATTCAGCACTTTCGTCTCCGGGTTCCGGCGCCACCTCCGCCAAAAAACATCATCACTCCCAGCAGGTAACCTAAATTATACCAGCCGCCGTTATTGGGGAATTCATAAATTTCAAAGTCGGTAAATAAACTGATGACAAAACTGAAAAGAATAATGAATCCGTGGAACAGTCCGTGCAAAAACCCGGGAGGATTGGTAACCTGCTCATACGATTGGGTGGCGCAGCCAGACAAAGTGGCAACTGCTGCCAAAATCAAAAATAAATACAAAAACCGTTGTTTCATTTTTTTTTGAATATTTGGTTTGAATATGTAAGTTAGCTGAAAAAATTCATGCAGCAAAGCAAAATCAATTTCAAATGTTTCGTATTCTTTCAATTGTCAAAAAATCCCTATCTTCAATAACTATCAAAAGGGAAACAAAAAATGCAAAAGGAAAAGTTTCAGAAAACAGAAAACAGGCCACCCGAATTTGCCGGAAAATTCTACCCGGGAACAAAGGAAGCTTTGACCAATCAGTTAAAAGAACTTTTTGCTGAAGCCGAACCCAATAAAAATCCTCAATCTCACACACGGGCCATTATTTCGCCACATGCAGGTTATGTTTTCAGCGGGAAAGTAGCTGCTTCGGCATTCAACCAGATTCCGGAAAATGCACATTATAAAAAGGTTTTTATAATTGCCTCGAGCCACCAGTTTTTGTTTGGAGGGGCATCGGTATATCAACAGGGAAATTATGAAACTCCACTGGGCGAAATTCCGGTTGACCGTGAAACTGCTTCCGAATTGTACGAAGCATCCGAACTGTTTCAGCACGATGCCGAAGCGCACCACTTTGAGCACAGCCTCGAAGTGCAGCTTCCGTTTTTGCAATTCAAACTAAAAACAGATTACCAACTGGTACCGGTAATTCTGGGCACCAACAATGCTGCAGACTGTAAAAATATTGCACGGGTGCTCGAGCCCTATTTCACTCCCGAAAACCTTTTTATTATCAGTACCGATTTTTCTCACTATCCTTCATACAAAAATGCCATTGAGAATGATTATCAAACGGCTGAAGCAATTACAGGCAACCGTCCGGAAAAATTAATGGAGGCTCTGGAAAATAATAAAAAGAAAAAAATCAGCCACCTTGCTACTTCTCTCTGCGGATGGACCTCGGTGCTCACGCTGCTTTATCTCACTGAAAACAAAAAAATCAGCTATAATAAAATCCACTATCAAAATTCAGGAGATGCAAAACTTTACGGCGATAAAGACCAGGTTGTAGGTTACTGGGCCATTTCAGCAACGGAAAAAAAAAGCCTTTTTTCGGTTTCGGAAGAAGAAAAAAGTGAACTCCTGAAAAAGGCACGAAACGCCATTTTGCATTTCCTGGAAACCGGTGAAAGATGCAAACCTGCACTTCCGGAAACAAAAGGAATTCTGAATGACGAGGCCGGGGTTTTTGTGAGTGTTTATGTGAATAATGAGTTACGCGGATGTATCGGAAATTTTGCACAACACGAAACGCTGAACGACCTGATACAACGCATAGCTGTTTCGGCCTCCTGCGACCGCCGGTTCGGGCACCTGAAAATAGAGGATTTTGATGAAATGGAGCTTGAAATTTCAGTGCTCTCTCCTCTCAAAAAAATAAAATCGATTTTAGAAATTGAACTGGGAACACATGGAATTTATATTAAAAAAGGGCCGGATTCAGGTACCTTTTTGCCGCAGGTGGCCAAAAAAACAGGCTGGGACCTCGTGCAATTCCTGGGATATTGCGCACGCGACAAAGCCGGGCTGGACTGGGACGGCTGGAAAGATGCCGAAATTTACACTTACGAAGCTTTCATTTTCAGAGGATAGGTTTCCTATTCAAAAATCTCCTGCAAAACTTTCAGCGATTTAACTTCTCCCATATTTTCGAAATGCAATTTATAATATTCAACCAGTTTGGTTGTTAAAAACCCCCGTGTATTCCGGGGAATTTTCCAGTGCTTCAAATCACCGACTTTTATCCCGGCAAGTTCACGTAAAAAAACGGTAGTCTCCTTATTAATAAAAAACGGATGCGATGGTTCGAAAGGAACAACTGCACCTTTGCGCATATCCAACCATCCTTCGAATCCCACCTGGCGGGTGTCGGGCAAAAACCCGAGGTATTCAGTCAGGCGAAACAAAAACCACAGATGAAAATTGGCTGTATGACTTTCCATCAGGTCAAAATAGAGCAATGTGTTTTTAATGAAATCGAACAGTGGCGGAGCGCTTTCCTGTTCGCGCAGTGTTTTTGAAAGCATTTCAGCGAGAAAAATTACCTGGGTCGATTTTGTAACATCGAACGGAATATTCTGATAGGCCGGAGTGTTTTTAATTTCCTTAATCCGCTGAATTTCGCGAGTTTCTTTCTGGTAACCTACCAAATCAACCAAAAACAAGGGTTGAAGTGTTCCGGCCCTGTTTCTCGATTTTTTGCTGCGCGCAGCGTTCATCAGGTAAGCCTGCCGGCCAAATTCACGGGTGTAAATATTTAAAATTACACTGCTTTCGCCATATTTTATTTGGTTCAGAACGATACCTTCAGTGGTTGCCAGCATGGTGTAAGTTTAAAGTTCACAGTTTAAAGTTTAATGGAATTTTAAAATTTAAAAACCTGCATTTATTTAATTGATAAACAACAGTTTTTCAATATGTGTTTCTTCGCCGTTTTCGTCATTGCAAAAAACGAGGTAAACACCGGTTCTTACACGGTTTCCGTTCAGGTTATTGCCGTTCCAGACTGCCTGCCCGCCCAGCGAAGTGGTTTCAAAAACCAGGTTGCCGCTGATGTCGGTAATTTTTACATCGGTATTTTCAATCAGGCCGGTGATGGTAACGGGGCCGTCATACGTTTCGCGCACCGGGTTAGGGTAAACATAAACATTTTCATAAGCAACTTTCCCGCTAATGGCATCGCCCTGGTACGAAATCAATCCTTCGCTGGTGCCGATAAAAACCTCGCCGGTCAACTGATTAATTGCAATATCCATAATATTATTGGATAGCAGCGGGCTGTTTTCCTGGTTAAAATTCAGAATTTCATTTTCCCCGTTTTCCGAAACCAGGTACACTCCCGAACCGCGGGTTCCAATCCATTTCCGGTTGGCGCCGTCAACTGCAATGGCAGTAACTACTTCGGTTTCCAGCAGCGGATGATAGAGCCCGTCGCTCAGGTCGAGGCTCGGCTGAATGGCATAAAAAGTTTCGGAATCCCAGATTCTCCAAGGGATGTTGTAAACTGCAACACCTTTTGAAGTTCCCAACCAGATGGCGCCTTCCAAATCTTCGGTAATGCAGTAAATATCGCTCATCCGGTTAAGAATCTCATTCTGGCCGTTGTTGAAATAAGAAGTTACCAGCAGCCGTTTTTTCTGTGTGCCGGTTTTATCAACCACATAAGCATCGTTTCCGCGCGGCACCACAATCCATTTATCGTCGTCCTCGGTTACCAGCACCTCTCCTATTTTGAAATTGTTGGCGACCTGGGGCAAAGTAATCGATTCCCATTCGCCCGAAGGAGTAAGTTTGTGAAGATTATTAGAAACCTCAGAGTTTGTCATCCACAGGTTTCCTTCCGAATCGAAACCGAGCCCGCCAATTCTTACAAACGGTGAGCCGGGCCTGTCGGGCAGTGCGTTTTGCAGCGGGCTGTTCAGGTCGGTGTACCGGTTTAAAAACTGGTCGCCCTGAAACTCGAGCAGTCCGCCACCCCAGCTTCCCACAAAAATGTGATCAGGGTCTGCCGGATCAGCAGCAATGGAAACAATGTCGTTAAATCCGTCTAATTCGGAATACTGTTCAGGAGTAAAATAATTCCATTGCTTATTGGTGTATAACTGGAAACGCGGTTCCTGCCAGATATTGTTCCAGGCATCGTCGCGGCCGCCCGGCGTAACCCACAAATCGCCCTGGTTGGTGTAAAGCGAAAATATGCGGTTGTCCATTGGCCCGTTTGGGAAAATCGATTCAAAATTTTCTCCGGATGCCCGAATCAACCCGTTTTTATAGTCTGCAATCCAAATGGAGCCATCTTCAGAAAAAGAAGCACTCCGCGGACTTATTGGTGAAATTTCATCCCCGGCTAACAGGTATGAATTAATCTTTCCTGCAACCTGGTTTTGGGCATCCACAAAATAAACGTCCGAACTTCCGGTAATTACCATGTAATCATTAACCACCTGAATTTCGCGGCTGGAGTAAACCGAATGCAAATATCGCTGCCAACCCTGACCGTCGAAACGGTAGAGCTCATTCTTTCCGTTATCTGCGGGCACATAATTCGCCCAAAGCCCATCCGAATGAACTGCAATCTGAGTGAACCTATTATTTGAATTGGGAATATTCTCCACAATTTCCCAACTGCGGTAATCCAATAAATTTGTACCTTCTTTTTGCGCATGAAAAATTCCTTCTTCGGTAGCGGCATAAATTTTTGAATTCCATACTGCCACATCATTCACCCGCGCTGAAGAACCTTCGTCGCCAATAAAATAAGTGTCTTTCACTTCATTTTTATCCAGGTTCAATACCACAATTCCGAATCCGCATGAAAGAAAAGCTTCGCTGCCTGAAAATGAGATGTTGTAAATATTTTTGTCTCCGGTAATTTGTTTGCGCTTAATATCCGAAAGATTTAAAACTCCCGATTCGTAAACCAAATCAATGTTGCTGTTTTTATAAGCCACCACCAACACCTTACTGGCGTCGTTCCATGCAATGGTTTGAATGCCAAAATCAGTGAGTCCGTTTACACCGGTATATTTCTGAATGCTGTTGTCATCCCGGTCGAAATAAAACAGGCCTCCCTCAGTAGCGCAATACACTTTTGAGCCTGCAACAGCAATTTTTGTGGCATTCGAAAAAGAGAGGTAATCGTGCCAGGTATTCTGCCGGCGTTGAGACTGAAGCTGAAAAACCATTAAAAAAGAAATAACCAAACTGAATATTTTGCGCATACCTCCTGAATTTTGCAATTAAATTGTTTGCAGGTACTGAATCAGTTTTTGCACTGCCCTGCCCCGGTGACTGATTTTATTTTTATCCTGAAGTTCCATCTCTGCAAAAGTTTTGGAATGCCCCTCAGGCAAAAAAACAGGATCGTAACCAAATCCTGAGTCTCCTTTTTTCTCCCGGGTAATTTCACCTTCAGCAACTCCTTCAAACTGTTTTTCTTCTCCGTTGATAACGAGTGAAATTACAGTTCTAAAACGGGCTTTGCGGTTATTTATTTTAGCCATTTCGTGCAATAGTTTATTCATATTTGCACCGGCATCTTTATCTTCGCCTGCATACCTGGCAGAATACACTCCGGGTTCACCGTTCAGGGCTTCCACTTCAAGTCCGGTATCGTCGGCAAAACACGAATAGCCGTAGTTATCGTACACATAAAATGCTTTCTGCCGTGCATTTCCTTCGAGCGTGGGCTGTTCTTCGGGAATTTCCTCAAAACAGCCAATATCTTTTAATCCCAGCAACTGGTATTTTTTGCCCACCAGGGCCTGTAATTCTTTCAGTTTATTCGGATTATTTGTTGCAAAAACCAGTTTCATCATACATTTCAATTTTGGGTAAAAATAATTAAAAAGATGGTGCGGACTAAATTGAATTTTTTAGTGATTGATTTGCGGGAATCGAAAACCAACAGGAAAAAGAATTGCCACAGATTCACAGATTTATCTCTGGTTTATAATAAAACATGAAACTTATTTGGCAAAACGAGTTCGCCGGGAAGTTTACACCAGACTAAAAAAGGGAGCAAAAAAGTGGTAAAGGAAAAAATGATTCGGTTCGGAAAATAAGGCGCTGATTTACTGTGACTGCCAGATGTTAATGTCAACTGATTAATCGCACGTACAGGTTTCAAGGCAATCGACAATCTGGCTCAGCACATCGTACTTGAGGTAATAATAGGTATTTTTTCCTTCGCGCTTTGAGCACAACACACCTTTGT
>CAYUBV010000055.1:3030-13212 GCA_964443035.1 uncultured Tangfeifania sp. | reverse complement strand
CTCCGGCAATCACCATTTCAGCAAAAGCAGAGCCTTTAATTCCTTTAATAAGAATGAAGTAAACAATTGCTGTAATTGCCAGGGAACCAAAAACGGAACCAAAATATTTCATTTGTTTCCGGTAGTTAAAGGTGAAGATAAACCGGGTAATGTACTGAATGATTGCACCAACCGTGAATGCAATGAATACAGACAACAATATTCCGGTAATAATTGCCAGTGCCTTTTCAGAATTAATATATTCCGAGAGTTCGAGGATGGTACCGCCCATCATTTTTATCTTTACAATGGAAACAGCCACAGCCGAGCCAAGTAATTCAAAAACAATGGAAACTGTGGTGGAAGTTGGCAGCCCGAATGTGTTAAACATATCGAGCAGGATAACATCAGTAATCATCACCGCAAGGAAAATGACCATGATTTCGGAAAAAACAAACATGTCGGGATGAAAAATCCCTTTCCTGGCCACTTCCATCATGCCACTCGAAAAGGTGGAGCCAATCAGTACGCCCAGACCCGCCATAATAAATACAAGCCATTTTGGCGCTGCTTTCGATCCGAAAGCGGAATTTAGGAAATTAACGGCGTCGTTACTAACCCCAACAACTAAATCAGAAATGGCAAGTGCGAAGAGGATTACGACAATGATAAGGTAAAAATTTTCCATTATCTTATTTTAACAGACTAAAAAATTACACTGCGAATTAAACCTTTAAAGCGCACTAAAATATTAAAAAATCATTAATTAACCATAAAATTAGTGTTAACTGCCGGCATCTATATTTTTTATATTTTTGAAACCTTAAAATGATTGAAAATCAATCGCATTTTTCAAAAGATTTTATTCCAACAAGCGAAATGTTAATATAGGTAATAAAACATGAGAACATATTCTTCGCGACAATTAACTACTTATCTTTCACTTGGGTTAACCTTGATGGCTGGCCTGTTTATGTTTTTCAACTGGTGGCTGAATACAGGGATATTGGTAAATCTTATTCTGATAATTTTATTTTTTATCGTCTCATTTTTCTCCATTCTTTTTGCAATTAATAAATACATTCTCGATAAAATCAGGCCGGTTTACAAAACGATTAAAGATTTACCGTTAAGCAGGAAAAAGATGGATGAAAAATCGGCTGATTCAACCAACCTGCTGGCCAATGTCCGTTTTGAAGTAGAAGAGTGGGCCAAAACCCAGATGAAAGAAATTGAGCGTTTGAAAGAGCTGGAACGCTACAGAAAAGAGTTTGTCGGCAATGTTTCGCATGAACTGAAAACCCCGATTTTTAACATCCAGGGATATATTCTTACCCTTCTTGAAGGTGGAATTGATGACGAAAAAATAAACATGCTCTATTTGAAACGAACCGAAAAAAGCATCGACCGCATGATTTCCATTGTGGAAGATCTTGAATCGATCACCAAATTAGAGTCGGGCGAGATGAAACTAAAAATGGTTAATTTCGATATTGTAAAAACAGTGCAGGAAGTGCTGGAAATGGAACAGTGGCAGGCCGATGAACGGCAGATTTCGCTGGAGATTATAAACAAACCGCCTAAACCTATTTATGTAAAAGCCGACCGCAACCGTATTCTGGAAGTACTTACCAATTTGGTGGTAAACGGTATTAAGTATGGGAAAAAAGAAGGTTTTGTGCATGTTTCCTTTCACGATCTCGATGAAAACATTATGGTAGAAGTGACTGATAACGGCATTGGAATTGAGAAAAAAAATCTGCCGCGTGTATTTGAACGTTTTTATCGCGTAGACAAATCACGCTCACGTGAGCAGGGAGGAACTGGTCTCGGTCTTTCCATTGTGAAACACATAATCGAAGCGCATAACCAATCCATTAATGTGCGCAGTATGGTTGATCAGGGCACAACTTTTAATTTTACGCTTGAAAAAGCCAAATAATAAAGATAACTTTGTTTTTGTAAGTTTAAAGATTTGTTAATGTAACCGGAAAAAGTAACATTTACAGATTATAACAATTAATCTCATGACTGAAAATAATTTTAAAATTCTGTTGGTTGACGATGAAGTGGATATCCTGGAATTCATTAGCTACAACCTCGAAAAAGAAGGCTACAAAGTATTTACGGCTCAAAATGGTGCCGATGCTATTAAGCTGGCCGAAAAAAAACAACCCCATCTAATCATTCTGGATGTGATGATGCCCGAAATGGATGGAATTGCAGCCTGCGAAGAAATCCGAAAAATACCTGCGCTCGCCAATACGATTATTGCATTTTTAACTGCACGTGGCGAAGATTACTCGCAAATTGCCGGGTTTGAAGCCGGTGCCGACGATTACATCACAAAACCCGTGAGGCCAAAAGTATTGGTGAGCCGGGTAAAGGCATTGCTGAAACGTACAGGAGAAACTACCGGGCCGGTTACCTATGCAAATGATTCGAATACAATGACCATCGGAAATCTTGTAATCGATAAAGAAAGGTACCTGATCCGCATTGGCGATGAGGAGATGGTTTTACCACGCAAAGAGTTTGAATTGCTTTCGCTGCTGGTTTCAAAACCCGGAAAAGTATTTACCCGCGAAGAGATTTATTCTTCTGTTTGGGGCGAAAATGTTGTGGTAGGCGATCGAACCATCGATGTGCATATCCGCAAGTTGCGTGAGAAAATCGGAAATGAGCACATTAAAACGCTGAAGGGAATCGGATATAAATTTGTGGAATAGTTCAGACGAAATAAATAACGAGATATACAATTGTCAACCCCAGAAAGTAGCCTGCTACAACTTGTGCCAGGCTATTTTTTTGCACTATCAACCGCGAGGTACCTGTTAAACCGGCTGCCAAAACAAGTACCAAAACCGAAAAAACCGGGTTGATTCCGGTTCGGAAAGCCAGCGCCAGAACCGCACCCGTAATTCCTCCAATGGCTGCCATGTGGCTGCTTATTTTCCATTTGAAAGAAACTAACAGCAAAGCGATTATCACCAAAACCAGGGCAATCAATATAAGTTTAAAAACCGGGTATGCTTTTATCCGGTCCAGCAAAACAAAACCGAGGTAATAAAAAGCTGAAGTAAACAGCAGCACCATCAATCTGTCGCTGACTTTATTCAGCGACACATCGAATTTTGATTTCAGTGCCAGCAGGGCTACCGAAAGTAACGGCAAAATGCCGGTGGTAAAAAGCACAACCATTAACACATACCTTTTGGCTTCCCACGAAAGGTAGGAAAAGTAGAACCCCGAGTTGAACATGAGCAAAAAACCCAGTGTTGGAAGAAGCACCGGGTGAAATAAAACAGATATTATCTGAGCTGCTTTTTTTAGCATTTTATAATTTCTTCCGCAGGCGGGCTACGGGTATGTCAAGTTGTTCGCGGTATTTTGCCACTGTTCTGCGGGCAATGTTGTACGACTTTTCTTTTAAAATCTGGGTGAGTTTTTCGTCGGTAAGTGGTTTGTGTTTGTCTTCGTTTTCGATGCACTCCCGGAGGATATTCTTAATTTCCCGTGTCGAAACCTCTTCACCGTCATCTTTCTGTAACCCTTCCGAGAAGAAATATTTCAGCGGAAAAATTCCAAAATGTGTTTGTATATATTTACTGTTCGAAACCCTCGAAATAGTAGAAATGTCGAGCCCTGTGCGTTCAGCAATGTCTTTCAGGATCATCGGGCGAAGTTTGGCTTCATCGCCTTCTTTAAAATATTCTTTCTGAAAATCGATAATTTCCGACATGGTGAGCAAAAGCGTATGGTTTCGTTGCCTGATGGCATCGATAAACCATTTTGCAGAATCCACTTTTTGCTTCACAAAAAGCATGGCATCTTTTTGGTTTTTATTTTTTTGTTTGTTGTGCTCAACCAGTCCGCGCAGCATTTCAAGGTAAGTGTCGTTTATTTTTAAATCGGGCACATTTTGCTGATTGAGCGAAAGGACCAATTCTCCGTCGACGTTTTCCAACATGAAATCAGGGATAATATGCTGGTTTGCTTTATTGTGCGGGTTGCTGTATGAACTGCCGGGCTTTGGGTTCAGTTTTAACACCTGGTCAATTCCGTATTTTAGCTCATCATCCGATAAGTTGAGCTTTTTCTTGATTTTTTCGTAGTGTTTTCGTGTAAACTCGTCGAAATAATCTTTAATAATGGAACGGGCCAAATCATGACTGCCGTTTTTTTTGCGATCCAACTGAAGCAGCAGGCATTCCCTCAGGTCGCGGGCACCAATTCCCGGCGGATCTAAACGCTGGATGGATTTTAGTATTTCTTCCAGCTTTTCCTCGGGCACTTCCATGTTCAGGTTAAATGCCAGGTCGTCACTTATCGACATCAAATCGCGCCGCAGATACCCGTCATCGTCAATGTTTCCTATAATGTACTCTGCCAGTTGCCTGTCGTTTTCCGAAAGGTTTATCATACTTAGCTGGTCGCGCAGGTTTTCGTGAAAAGTAACACCCACCGAAAAAGGTATATCAACGTATTTTTCGTCCTTCGAGTAGTTGTTGGCAGAAGTTTTATAAGAAGGAATGTCGTCGTCTTCTTCGTTCAGGTAATCGTCGTAGGAGAATTCATCTTCGTCGCTGCTTTGTTCCGCGTCGGTTTCGCTGCTATCTTCATCGCTTTCGGGGGTGTCTGATTCAAGCTCGAGCACAGGGTTTTCTTCCAGTTCTTTTTTTATGCGCTGCTCGAGCTGGAGCGTAGGAATCTCCAGAAGCTTTATCACCTGAATTTGTTGTGGTGAAAGCTTCTGTAGCAACTTTTGCTGTAACGAAAGTTTTTGCTCCATATCCCTTTTTTCTTAGCACCGTAAATTTACTATTTTTTCGATGTACTTCAAGCGTGCTCATCAGAATTCTGCACTTTTTGGCGTGCGTGGAAAAGCAATGACATCGCGGATGTTTCCCATTCCGGAAATAAACTGCACAAAACGTTCAAACCCTAATCCAAACCCGCTGTGAACAACGCTTCCGTACCTTCGTGTATCTAAATACCACCACATTTCTGCAGCCGGAATGTTCATTTCTTCCATCCGTTTTTCCAGCTTTTCAAGGTTTTCTTCCCGCTGAGAACCCCCGATAATTTCTCCAATCTGCGGAAACAGCACATCCATGGCGCGAACTGTTTTGTCATCGTCGTTCTGTTTCATGTAAAATGCCTTTATATCTTTCGGATAATCCGTCAGGATAACCGGGCATTTAAAATGTTTCTCAACGAGGTAGCGTTCGTGCTCGCTTTGTAAATCGATTCCCCAGTCAACCGGGAACTGGAATTTGTTTTTCTTATAGGGTTTTGAGTTTTTCAGAATGTCGATGGCTTCGGTGTATGTAATCCTCACAAAATCACTGTTCAGCACAAATTCCAGTTTTTCAACCAAATCCATCGAGCGTTGCTCTTTGGGCTTGTTTTTTTCTTCCTGGGCCAGTCTGTTTGCAAGGAATTGTAAATCGTCGCGGCAGTTTTCAAGTGCGTAAGCGATGAGGTATTTCAAAAATTCTTCTGCCAGATCCATATTGTCTTTCAGATCGTAGAAAGCCATTTCAGGTTCAATCATCCAGAATTCGGCCAGATGGCGTGTGGTGTTTGAATTTTCCGCTCTGAAAGTGGGGCCAAAAGTATAAATTTCGCCGAGCGCCAGGGCTCCCAGTTCCCCTTCGAGCTGCCCCGAAACTGTAAGGTTTGTGGGCCTTCCGAAAAAATCTTTGGTGTAATCAATTTTGCCTTCTTCTGTGAGATGCGGTTTCAGCGGATCAAATGTTGAAACACGAAACATCTGACCTGCCCCTTCGGCATCGCTGGCTGTAATAATGGGGGTGTGCAGGTAATAAAATCCTTTTTCGTTAAAATATTTATGAACAGCAAAAGCCATGGCATGACGCAACCGGAAAACTGCCCCGAAAGTATTGGTGCGGAAACGCAGGTGTGCATTTTCGCGCAGAAATTCCAGGGTGTGTTTTTTAGGCTGAATCGGATATTTTTCGGGATCGGCCTTGCCCAGCAATTCAATTTTTTCGGCTATCAGTTCCACATTCTGCCCGCTTCCCTGCGATTCGGTTAACAATCCCTCAACAGCAACAGCGGCACCGGTATTTATTTCGCGCAAGAGTTGTTCGTCAAATTTTTCTGTGTCGGCAACAACCTGGAGGTTGTATATCGTTGAACCGTCGTTTACAGCGATAAAATTTACATTTTTACTTCCGCGCCTTGTTCTTACCCATGCTTTCACCAATGTTTTTTCGCCGGTTTTACCGTTTAAAAGAATGTCTTTTACTTTTAATCTTTCCATGGTTCAACTGCTTTTATAATTGCTTTAATGATATTTATATAAAGCTTACAAAAGTAAATTTTTATGGTAACAAATGGAAGATGGCCGGTGCAATTTTTGGAGATTTGAAGAATTAATAAACTAAAAAAACTATCCGCCGGGTGGCGAATAGTTTTTTACCAATTTGATTGATTATTTTTTTGATTTCAATTTCAGTTCACCTGAAATAAAACAATTTTATAGCGCTTATCAGTCTTCTGATCCCGGAACAGGTACTTCGGCCTCTTCAATATAACCGATGTCGCCCATGATGTAGGTATCCGGTCCGAGTTTCAGATCGGAGTTCATCATTTCCTCGTAAGTAACTTCTTTTCCTGTATAGGCCGATACCCTGCCCATGATGGCAACCATGGTTGAAATTGCTGTTGTTTCCGCTTCATTAAACGGGATGTTTTCGCGGATGCAGGTAACCAGGTTAATATGTTCCTGAACGTACGGACTTGTTTCGTGATCTTCGAAAGTTGAGATGTCATTTCCCTGTGCATCGAAAATACGGGCGGTTCCTCCCTGCGAAGAAGTGGCCATTGCTTTTGTTCCGTGGAACAGTTCGTAAACACCGTTTGTGCATCCGTTAATCTGGCGGCAGGTGCTGAGCACTTTTCTTCCGTCGTCGAGCACTAAGTCCACTGCAAAGTTGTCGAATTGATCGCCGGTAACCCTGCGTTGTCTCGAACCAAAACCGAGGGCTTTAACCGGGTGTTTGCCCATGTACCAGTGAGCCACATCAATATTGTGAACGTGCTGTTCAACAATGTGGTCGCCCGAGAGCCAGCACCAGTTTACCCAGTCGCGAATCATCCATTCCATTTCGCTCCAGTCGGGCTGGTTGTTACGGTACCAAAGTTGTCCGCCATTCCAGTAAACATCGGCTGAAACAATTTCACCAATGGCATTATTGTTTATTTCTGACATAAGATTGATGTACTTATGCTGATGGCGGCGTTGTGTTCCGGTAACTACTTTAAGTTCCAGCGAATCAGCCATTTTAGAAGCTGCGATGACTTGGCGGATACCCACTGGATCTGCTGCTACAGGTTTTTCCATAAACACATGTTTACGTGCTTTTACAGCAGCTTCAAACTGTTCCGGACGGAATTTAGGAGGCGTGGCAAGAATTATTACATCAACATCTGCTTCAATTACTTTTTGATAGGCATCAAAACCCACAAAACAATTTTCATCGGGAACTTCAACGCCTTTTTGTTCATTCAGTTTGTGCTGCAAGTCATCCACACGGTCTTGAAAAACATCGCCCAAAGCAACAACGGTCAGGTTGGGCCCTGCATTGAGAAAATCCATGGCTGCGCCTGAACCACGTCCGCCGCATCCGATTATACCGGCTTTCAGTTCCGCTCCGTCAGGAGCAATATCTCTCATCGGAGGATTGTTTAACTCCCTTTTTTCATAGTCATAATCTCCGGCTGCACCTGAAGAAGATCCACCTGAGCAAGATGACAAAGTTCCTACTCCCATAGCTCCGGCAGCGCCTACGGCTGCTGCTCCGGCTAAAAATTTACGTCTCGAAAAATTATTTTCACTCATATCGATATGTTTTAGTTGAATTTAGGATTTTAAAAATAGTTATTTTTTTCCGGTTTTCTCATCAAATTCACAAACAACTCTAAAACTAATGTTATTGGCGTCGGACAACCACCACCTACTTTTGGGCATTTGAGGATCGGTTTTCAGCCATTCCTCGGTCCTGGTGTAATCACGTGCCGCGCTTCTCACTTCTCCTGCCGGGCTTTTGAATGATCCGCCCCTGACAACATACTCCTCGCCGGTAGCCGGTCCTTTAGGATTGACTGCTCCGTCGGATAACTGCTCGTAAGCATCTTCGGCATACCAGTCTGAACAATATTCAAGTGCATTTCCGAGCATATTTTTTAACCCGTACGGATTCGGCTCCACTACATCGGGTTCCTGGGTTTTGGCTCCACTGTTGGCCTGGTAAACCACATAATTATCGATAACATCACTTTTGCCTCCAAACAGATTTCCCAGAAATCCTTTTTCAGTAAAATCTTTTGGTTTTCCTTCGAAGAAATAAGGCGTTTGTGTTTCGCCGCGTGCAGCATATTCCCATTCAGCTTCGGTGGGCAGGCGGTATGTTTTTCCGGTTACCAGCGAGAGCCATTTGCAATATGTTTCGGCTGCATGATGCGACATGGTAATTGCCGGCCGGTCGCCCAGGCCCCAGTTTTGGTCGGGTTGACCATAAGGCGGGGTTGGGCCTGAAATAGCATCTACGCCGTTCTCTGTGCGCGAACCTTCGGTATCTGTCGATCTTCCTTCGGCAGCCGTGACACTGTAAAAGGCCAGGAAGTCATCCCAGGTAACTTCAACTTCGGCCATAAAAAACGGACTGACCTGAACCTGTTTCTGAGGTCCCTCATCGGGGTCGCGGAACTGCTCATCCTCGGGACTGCCTATGGTAAATGTGCCGCCCGGAATGGCTTTCATATCAAAAGAAATTGTAGTGTTAGGAACGGTTTCGGTATAATCTTCATGCGTAATTACTTCTGCCGTTTCGGTAAACACATCTTCCGGTGCGGCTCCGGTACTGCCGAATTCTACATTAACAGCGTGCAGTGCATTCGGATCGTAATGTCCGACATGCAGGTGGCAGTTAATGCACCGTAATTCTTCTTCGTTTTGAGTATAATACAGGTGGGCGTCCTGGCCCTCTTTTGTTAAAGTAAGCGGAAAAAGGTTTTCGTGGCAACCAACGCACGACGCCTTAAATACGTGTTTTTTCGCATACTCGAGTGTCGATTTTTGTTCCCAGTTGTAATCCGCACTGTCTTTAAACACAAGACCGTATACATCGCGTGCAGCAGCTTTTATTTTCTCAGGCAGATAGCCCTCGCCCTTGGGTGGCAAATGGCATTCCACACATCCGATGCGCACTCCCGATTCTGTGTCATAATGATCGGATAACTTCCATGAGTCAGTTGCTTGCGGATGCACATGGCACATTGCACATGATTCATTTGTAGAAGTATATTCCAGCGCTTTATTGGTGTAAATGGTAAATAAGAGTCCTATGGCAAATCCAATAATCAGGACTAAAAGCAATCTCTTCCGTAAAAAGTTTCCTATTCTCTTTCGCATTTCTAATAGTTTCGAAAATCCAAACAGACTTTCATCAAAAATCTCAAAAATAAATAATTTCCCGATGGTACGAGTTCATAATTTATTTTATCGGCTTATTTAGAACCAATCAAATTTTATGGTTGTTCCGTTCTGAATATGCTTTTATACCTACAAAAGACGTTGTTTTCAGTAAAATTACCTACAAGTTATTTTAAATTTTTTGCTGCTGTACAGCATACATTTTTTTAATATTTTCATTTTTCACCCGGTTTTTTTCTCCGTTTTCTGAATAAAAAATGTCTCACGGTTCGGAACTTAAAAATCAGTTGAGAGAGAAACTGTAAAAAAAAAGGTTGCCTTTGGGAAAAGACAACCCGGGAACAATTTCAAAAGGGATAAGAGAAGTAGAAATAATAACTTGATGAGATTAAATGAAATCCAGCCAAGTAAAGAACTATGAATTTTTATTACGGTACAAATAACCGTGATTTTTATTTCATAGCCTTTAATAAACGATTAAACATTCATTAAACTGAAATACGATGAACTTTTGGTCTTTCCATAAAATCAGCTATTTATTTGTAACTTGTGCAGCATGAAAGAGATGCCCCGCATAATGGATGATTTGATCGGGTTGTTGTATCCCGAACTTTGTGTTACCTGCGGTGAAAGATTGATATCGCAGGAGAAATATATTTGCATGAAATGCTGGTTCGACCTGCCGGTAAATAATTTTCATGAAGAACCTGAAAATAAAGTCGCCCAACTTTTTTGGGGAA
>CAYUBV010000055.1:0-2930 GCA_964443035.1 uncultured Tangfeifania sp. | reverse complement strand
GTAAATAATTTTCATGAAGAACCTGAAAATAAAGTCGCCCAACTTTTTTGGGGAAGGGTGCAAATTGAAAATGCCGCCTCGTTTTTTAACTATCGCAAAGGAAGCAGGTACCAGAAGCTCATTCATTTTATAAAATACAAAGGATTGAAAGAACTGGGTTACGAAACAGGCCTGAAATACGGAAGTGTTTTGGCTGATTCGAAAGCGTTCAGTGTAGTTGATTTAATTGTGCCGGTGCCGCTGCATCCGCGAAAGCAACGAAAAAGAGGTTACAACCAGAGCGAATGGATTGCACGCGGGCTGTCTGAATCGATGGAGAAACCTCTTTCTGCCGGCAACCTGTACCGAACAATGCACACATCGACCCAAACCCGGAAAAACCGGTTTGAAAGATGGCAAAATGTGGAAGGTATTTTTGGTGTTAAAAATCCTGAGGAGTTTTTCGGGAAACATGTTTTACTAATTGATGATGTAATAACAACCGGTTCAACCCTCGAGGCTTCTGCTTTCCAATTGCTAAAAATTAACGATACGCGCGTTAGTATTGCCACACTTGGGTTTGCTGATTATTAAATTCCTGTTTTCCTGGTTAATCTGTTTTTTCTCAACTTCTTTCTGTGGTTTTTGTTTTTAAAGGCAACTTAAAAATTTACGATGGAACTTTTAATTACTGAATACAAACCCGGTGAACGCCCCCATGTTGAGCGGCCTTCAGTTGAAATGTACAGGATTTTGGGTGAAGAAGGAATTCGCAGTTTGGTAAATGATCATTATGAATTGCTGAAAGTGAGTGCGGTAAAAGATTTGTTTCCGCAAGACAAAGAGGGTTTGGAAAAGGCCCAAAAGCATACGGCCGATTTTTTTGTGCAGATTTGCGGGGGCCCCATGTATTTTAACAAAAACCGCGGACGCCCCATGATGTACAAGCGCCACCTGCCACATAAAATCACACCCGAAGCCAGAAAAGTATGGCTCGAATGTTACCAGGAAGCTCTTCTTAAACGTGATCTTCCGGAGGAAGTGATGCTTTCATTCTGGAGATATCTCGATATTTTTTCAATTTGGATGGTGAATTCCTGAAAATATTTTACCGGCCTAAATAATAATACCCGGCCAGCGAAATCACATTGTTAAACTGGTTATTGTGCCAGTAATAATTGGTCGGATTTTCACCCGATTGTTCCCGTATGGGAATTACCGACAATGCAAAACGTAAATCGAGTTTTACCTGATCCAGCATGTCGAACTGGAACCCAAAAAATGGTTGAAGGTCAAAATTATTGAAAGCGTTTTGATCTTCCTGTGGTATTTCTCCGTAATTGTCTCTCTCTTCTGCATGCATGAGGTATCCTGCGGAGACACCTGCAATTATTGAAGCACGGTCGCTGGTTTTGAATCCTGCATAAAACGGGACATCTACATAACCCAGGCGCATGACATATTTCTGAGGATCAGGGTTCTTTTCGTCAATTTTCTTTCGTGCCCCTTTTTGCGAATATTTAATTTCCATGCCACCGAAGATTGCCGGTGCAAAATCGGTTTGTACAAAAAATCCAGCAAGGATTCCCGGTTTATGGTAACCATTAAGATTTTTCCCATTTATCATTGCTCCTTCTACCTGCGAGGCATTTAATCCTGCAAGAATTCCCCCCTGAAAACGCTGTGCTGAAGCAACCTTTATCAGCATCAGAAACAAAACCGGAATAATAATTTTTTTTAGCATTTTACCTTAATTTTTCAAGTTTGGATTTTAATGCCTGCACACCTGTGCCTGCTTTTTCCTGAATATAAGTCACATTTTTCAGATACATCTCGGGGCTGTGCGGATCCACCACAAAAACCGGAATATCCGGGCGGGTGTAATTAACCAGCCCTGCTGCAGGGTATACAGCCAGCGAAGTGCCCGCAACCACAAAAATATCTGCATTTTCCACTATTGGAATTGCCCGCTGAAGCTCGTCCACCGGTTCGCCAAACCATACGATGTGCGGGCGCAACTGGTTGCCTTTTTCGCATGTGTCACCCATTTTGAGCTCCCAATTTTTAAGTGTGTAAACCAGGTTTGGATCGACTGTGCTGCGGGCTTTTCGTAATTCGCCATGCAAATGAATCACCCGCGAGCTGCCCGCCTGTTCATGCAAATCATCCACGTTTTGGGTAATTACGTCCACATCGAACCACTCTTCAAGCTCTGCAATTCCGCGGTGACCGGCATTTGGTTTGGCTTCCCATAACTGCTTGCGTCGTTCGTTGTAAAACCGCAGCACCAGTTCCGGATCGCGTTTCCAGGCTTCTGGGCTGGCCACTTCGGTTACGTCGTATTGTTCCCACAGTCCGCCCATGTCGCGGAAAGTTTTCAGTCCGCTCTCCTGGCTGATGCCCGATCCTGATAGTACAACAAGTTTTTTCTTCATCTTAAAACTGTTTTCGCTTTAAAGATAAATGAAAATATGGGAAATGAATTGTTTCTATTTTTCTTGTTCCCTAAATTGTTGTTAATAAAGATTATTTGGATATTTTTGTAAAGGATGTGATTTCATAATTATAGAAAAATGATAAGAACGATAGTAAAAGCAAAAAAGAATTACCTCACCATCTCCTTACCCAATGAATATGTGGGAAAACAATTGGAAGTAATTGCTTTTATGTTGGAAGATGAATCCGATATTCCTGCAAAAGAAAATAAACAAGCTACTTTTGATGCTGTGAGTTTAGATACCAGGGGCTTCAAATTTAACCGCGAGGAAGCAAATGAGCGATAATGTGTTTCTGGATACCAATATTTTGGTTTATTCTTATTCCACTACTGAAAAAGATAAACAAAGAATCTCTCGTAAACTTATTGCCGAATCAAATTCTTACATAAGCACTCAAGTGATTCAGGAACTTTTAAATACGCTTACAAAAAAATTTGGAATCAATTGGGATAA
>CAYUBV010000054.1:0-13396 GCA_964443035.1 uncultured Tangfeifania sp. | reverse complement strand
GAAATATTGGAATCCATATTTTTCATTCGCAGGTTTTGTAAATCTTTCTGAATTTCACCGGCCAGATCCTGGCTCTGCTGCAGCTTCTCTTCCAAATCCTGAAACTGCTCTTTTTCGTTAGCCTTAATTTCTTCTTTGTCAGGTATCTGCATCAAAAAATTATCTGAAGTAGTTGTTTTATACCCATTAACTACATCATTATCGGTAACAGAAAAATAATAGGAAACAGTTCCTGAGGGCGGAGCTACATCTGCAAAATTAAAACTGAAATAGAAATCCTGGTCGGTTAAATTTTTAACAAACGGAATGGAAATGGCCGAATCGGTATTATTAATATTATAATGAAAATTTAAAGCGGTAAAACCGTAATCGTCGCCAATAACTCCTTTAAAAAAGTAGCGGGTCATTTGAGTGGAATCCTGAATTCTGACAATCTGAATTTCGGGAAACAAATCAGGTATCACATCAATTCCGTAAGAAAAGGCAAGTTCAGGTTCGGTAACATCGTTTTTAATGAAAACATTGTATCCTGAAGATTCATTAAAAGTTGATTCTACTACAAATCCCTCTTCTGTTTTTTGGGCGCCTGTTGTTGTAGAATCCTCCAGCTCAAAATAAAGCGTATCTATATCGATGCCTGTAAAATGCCATTTAATTTCTGTACCATTCGGAACCTGCAAATCGCCAATATTTTCATGCGACCGGTTGGGCAGGCCGGTATATTTTGGCGGAGATACAGTTACATCAAAATGGTTAATACCAGGTTTTGGCAACAATTGCAAAAGATGCGTATCCGATTTATATTTCAAATCAGTAAAATAAAACTGAACCGGATTAATTACCGATGCCATTTCAAATTCAAACTGCCCGGCTGCGGTGTTTTTCATGAGGTAGTTATTTCCCTCGATGTTTATATAAAGTATTTGTGGCAATTGATCGCCTGTGGTTTCTACTTTTATGGTAAACGGATCACCTTTTGGGGCTTTCAAATTATCAGTTAACAACTGAAATGAAAAAGGAGCAGGTTTTATAAATTCCTGGTTATAATGCACAATCCGGTTGGTAGCACTTGTATAAATGGATTTATTGGCTACAAAAATAGAAAACGTAATTAGCAGGCTGAACAGGAAATAGTAAAAAACCAAACGCATATTTTTAAACTGAACCGCTTCCTTAAAATCAAAAATATTGAGCTCTTCAATTTTTTGGTCAATACTTGCCAGCACAATTTCGTTGGAATAATTTGCATCTGAAATACTCGATAGCTCAATAATATTCAAAAGTTTGTCTTTAATTCCGCCAAAATGTTTCTGAACAAGTTCAGAGCTCTTTTTAACATTCATGGGTTTTAAAATGTGCAGCAACTTTAAAACCGGTACAAAAATAAACCGAACGGTTAGCAATCCTCCAAAAATAAGAAAGCCAAAAAAGAGCCCTTTTCTGATTTCAGAAGATAAATAAACAAAGTATTCAACCAGCGAAAAAGCCGTGTAAACCAGTAACATAAGGAAAACAGTAAGCAGCAATCCCTTTACCAGTTTATACGAATAGTATTTAACCCTGAATGAATTTAGTTTATTAACAAGTATGTTGAAATTTTCTGTCATTAAAATCTAATTTATTATATCACAGTTTTTTAAAAAACGCTCGCTATTAACAATTGTTTCGAGAACTGATGAAAAAACAAAAATAATCTTTTAAAATAAAATTTGGTTTCTTCTTATTTTTTTTCTGTTAAAATTATAATTGGAAAACAATTAAAAAGTTTCGCTTTTTTTCGGAAGAGATTTTCACAACTAATGAACCATTGAAAACCCCGGCTTCCCCCGTCACTTAATTGTTTCAAAAATGTTGAAAACATGTTTAATCTGTTACAATGCAATAAATTACTATTAAAAACATTGTTCATTATTTGGAAGATAACGTGTGTAATGTATATTTAAAAAAAATAAGAAATAGAAATTAACAACAATGAACAGGCTATTATTATTAGTATTATCTATTACATTTGTTTCAATAATTATATAAATACAGAATCAATTGAAAATACTTTTAGTAGAGGACAACTTATTAAATCAAAAAGTCGTTGGTTTTCATTTAAAGAAAAAAAATTACGAAGTAGTAAGTGTAACCAACTGGCGTGATGCCCTGGAAAAAGTAAAAAACGAATCCCTCGATTTAATTTTAATGGACATCATGCTTCCGGAATTAAATGGCTTTGAAATTACGGCGGAAATTCGGAAATGGGAGAAAGAAAAAGGAATTGAACATGGTATTCCGATTGTTGCGCTCACTGCCAATACCTTGGATAACGACAAAGAAAAATGTTTAAATGCCGGTATGAATGATTATTTGCCAAAACCTTTTTCTCCCGACGAATTATACATAGTTATTGAACAGCTTTCAGGCAATGCAGAATGAGCGAAGATATTGATATACGGGGAAATATTTATCCGGACAGCGACAAGGATCTTGACCGGAAACTGCGGCCCCTGGAATTTGAAGATTTCAACGGGCAAAAACAGATTGTTGAGAACCTTAAAATATTTGTGAAAGCTGCTTCTTTGCGCGATGAAGCGCTCGATCATGTTTTATTGCATGGTCCGCCGGGGCTGGGAAAAACTACTTTGTCGCATATTATTGCCAATGAACTGAATGTGGGCATAAAAATTACTTCCGGTCCGGTGCTCGACAAACCCGGCGATCTGGCCGGATTGCTGACCAATCTCGATGAACGTGATGTGTTGTTTATAGATGAAATACATCGTTTGTCGCCCATTGTGGAAGAGTACCTTTATTCGGCAATGGAAGATTTCCGCATCGATATCATGATTGACAAAGGACCCAGTGCAAGGTCCGTTCAGCTCGAATTACAGCCGTTCACACTCATTGGTGCAACCACCCGCTCGGGGTTGCTGACAGCGCCTCTGAGGGCCCGCTTCGGCATCAATTCACACCTGGAATATTACGACAATGAAGTTTTAACCGGAATTGTAAAACGCTCGGCCGGTATTCTGGATGTGGAAATTGACGACGATGCAGCCGATGAAATTGCCGGACGCAGCCGCGGGACGCCACGGATTGTAAACTCACTGCTGAGGCGGGTGCGCGATTTTGCGCAGGTAAAAGGAACCGGAAGAATCGATATAGACATTACAAAATCCTCGTTGAAAGCCATGAATATCGATAAATACGGCCTCGATGAAATGGACAACCGGATACTGCTCTGCATCATCGATAAATTTAAAGGCGGCCCGGTAGGAATTT
The DNA here is from genome assembly GCA_964443035.1 of uncultured Tangfeifania sp. GTDB lineage: Bacteria > Bacteroidota > Bacteroidia > Bacteroidales > Prolixibacteraceae > Tangfeifania. The sequence continues at coordinate 10,129 of CAYUBV010000054.1, read as the reverse complement.
CCACTATTTCAACCGCAGTGGGAGAAGACAGCGGAACCATTGAAGAAGTATATGAACCGTTTCTGATTAAAGAAGGATTTATTAAACGCACACCACGCGGAAGAGAAGCTACTGATTTGGCATACAAACATTTGGGAAGAATAAAATACGGCGATAATCCCACTTTATTCTGAAGGAACCAACTCGATTTCAAACAAACGGGGCCACCATTTTCCGGTAACAAAAAGCCGTTCGTTTTCTGCATCCCAGGCAATTCCGTTCATGTGATCAATTTGATCTTCCGTACTTTGATAGAGGTTTAGAATTCCTTCCATATTTATTTCCGAAAGTACTTTACCGGTTTCAGGGTCGAATTCAATAATCATATTGGTGGTGTAAACATTGGCAAAGAGGTTTCCATTTATGAATTCCAGCTCGTTGATGTTGTTGATGATTCCCTGGTTGTTGGCCACCTGGATGCGTTTTATTTCCGTAAAATTTTCAGAATCGAGCCATATAATTTCATGGGTTCCGTTGCTCATTATCAGGTTTTCGCCATCGTTTGTCAAACCCCAGCCCTGCTCCGATCTGAATTTAAAACTGTCAATCCGCGCAAAATCACTGAGATTGTAAACAAAGCCTTTTTGGGCACGGTAGGTGAGCTGGTAAATTTTATTGTTGAGAATGGTAATTCCTTCGCCAAAATATTTATCGGCCAGACGGTGTTCCTGTAAAACGTCACCGGTTCTGTAATCCAGTTTAAATAAGCCCGATTCACCGTTTTCACCGGTTCCTTCGTACAACCAGCCGTCGTGAAATTCAAGGCCCTGTGTATAAAAGTTCTGATTGTGCGGATAGGTGTTTACAGTTTTGTAAGTGTATTGTTTGGGTTGAATATCTGAAACTACATTCACAGAAAGAACCCGTGTGTTGCTCACGCTGTCGGTTTTGGTGGCAACTGCCCTGAAAGTATTTCTGCCAACAGTGTTCAGCTTCACATTTTCGGCGCTGAATTCGAGCTCGTTGCTCTCTTTTATCAGTTCGCCTTCATAAAAAAGTTTAACGTTATCAATTTCGCCGTTGCGCACTTTTGTTTTCACATCTACTGTAACCGTGTTTCCAAAAATGTAATTTCTGGCGCCCGGTTCAATGGTGATATTACTTACGGGTTTGCGCGAGCGTTTGGGTTTGTTCGAGCAGGAAATAAATGTTACGAACAAACAAATAATCAGTGCAACCGGAAAAAATTTTCTATTCATTTTCAACTAAATTTCTTTTCAAAGATAAAATTTATATAAATACTATCTTTGCTCCAAAATACGGCATTTTGAATCCTTTTAAAAAATTAGCGGGCGAAACAGTTATTTACGGCATGAGCAGCATTGTTGGCCGTTTTCTGAACTGGTGGCTGATGCCATTGTATGTCAATTTGTTTGCCCCCCAGGAATACGGAATTGTTACCAATTTGTATGCCTACGTTGCTTTTTTCCTGGTGTTTTTAACCTATGGAATGGAAACCGGTTTTTTCCGGTTTGCATCCAAAAATTCCAATTCCGAAAAAGTCTATTCCACTGCGCTGGTGTCCCTGTTTTTTTCTTCGTCGCTGTTTTTGGTGTTAATTGTTCTTTTTAAGAATGAACTGGCCGGGTTGATAAATTACGCAAATCATCCGGAATATATTTTATGGTTTGGGTTTATTCTTGCCATCGATGCATTTACATCCATTCCGTTTGCCCGGCTGCGGCTGAACAACCGGCCGGTAAAATTTGCGGCAATTAAACTGATTAACATCGGTTTCAACATTGGTTTCAACCTGTTTTTTTTGCTGCTCTGTCCGAAATTGCTTGAAAACAATCCCGATTCAATTGTCCGGCTGGTTTATTCGCCCTACATAGGCGTGGGCTATGTTTTTATCTCTAACCTGCTGGCTTCCATAATTACTTTGATTTTTCTGCTGCCCGAAATCTTTAAATTTTCTTTCTATTTCGATAAAGTACTTCTTCATAAAATGCTGAATTACTCATTTCCCATTCTGATTGTAGGAATGGCCGGAATTCTGATTCAGCAAATCGATAAAATTCTGATTCCGTTTCTGATTCCTGAAAATGAAAACCCGATGGAACAACTTGGGATTTACGGCGCCGGAGTAAAAATTGGCGTTTTAATGAACATGTTTATTCAGGCGTTCCGCTATGCGTTCGAACCTTTCTTTTTTTCGCAGGCCGAAGGCAAAAACGATAAAAAAATCCATGCTGAAATCATGAAATATTTTGTGATTTTCGGCTTGCTGATTTTCCTGGGAATGATGCTTTACATCGACGTGATAAAACTGATTATTCCGGTGGAATACGAAGAAGGTTTTTCCATTGTGCCGGTTATTATGCTGGCCAACCTGTTTTTCGGGATTTATTTCACCCTTTCGTTGTGGTACAAACTCACTGACATGACACGCTACGGAGCCTATATTTCGATAACAGGTGCAGTGCTTACCATTACACTTAATTTTATTTTGATCCCGCTTTATGGTTATAAAGGATCGGCAGTAACATTATTAACCGCCTTTTTTATCATGATGGTGATTTCCTATTTTTTGGGACAGAAGTATTACCCGATTCCCTATAACCTGAAACGCATTGGTTTTTATTTTTTGGCGGCAATGATTTTGTTTGCTGTTTCGCTGAAAACCAATCAACTGCATGATTTATTGAAATATCCGGTGCACACTGTTTTTATTTTTATTTTTATCTGGACTGTTTTTAAATTTGAAAAAAAGAGCTTTAAGCGGTTATTTAATCGTAATAAGAAGAAATAAATATCAAAAAGTATTAATTTTGGCGCAATGAAACGGGCATTGGTAAAATTTTGTCACAAATATGGAACAACGCGAGTTCCATCGAATACCAGCAAAAAATCATATATTATAATGAGATGAAAAAATTAGAGGGAAAAACAATTGCATTGGCCAGCGATCACGCCGGTTTTGATAAAAAGCAGGCTATTATCAAATATTTTGAAGAAAAAGGAATTCAATACAAGGATTTTGGTTGTAGTTCAGCCAAAAGTTGCGATTATCCTGAATTCGCCCATGCAATTGGCAATGCCATTGAAAAAGGCGAATATGAAATTGGAATTACTTTTTGCGGCAGTGGTCAGGGAATAAGTATTACCGCCAACAAACATAAAAATGTGCGCTCGGCAGTTTGCTGGAATGCCGAAATTGGCGCACTGGCCAAACAACACAACGATGCCAATATTTGTTCCATCCCGGGCCGTTATGTAACCGAAGAGGAGACAATAGCCATTGTGGAAGCCTATTTAAATGCCGAGTTTGAAGGTGGAAGACATGCCCGGAGAATCGCAAAAATTCCGGTTGACTAAAAATGCCAGCGTTAAAAAACATATTTCTGAAGGATTCTGAAATTGCTTTCGACCGGAAGCACCGGCGTACCATTGGCTTTAACATGTCGAAATACAGCCAGTCGGCCCAAAAAGGAAAAGAACGCTACAAAAATATTGAACTGGCCAAACAACGGGCCTCCTACATCAAAGCAAAAACCATTGCCAACCTGGCCGGTTACCTCGGGGAATTTGAAAAAAATGCGGAGAAGAACGGCATAGAGGTGGTTTGGGCACGAGATGGAAATGAAGCTGTTTCAGAAATTATCGATATTCTGAAAAAGGAAAATGCACGGCTGCTGGTAAAAAGCAAATCGATGATTTCGGAAGAAATCGAGCTGAATGAAAACCTTGAAAAATCTGGCGTTGAACCGGTTGAAACCGATTTGGGCGAATTTATCGTTCAGGTGGCCGGCGAAAAACCGTATCATATTTTAACACCGGCCATGCACAAATCGAAAGAAGATGTGGCCCGGCTTTTTAACGAAAAATTTGAAACACCCCCGGAATCAACACCCGAAGAACTCACCAAATTTGTCCGGAAAAAACTTCGCAAAATATTTACCTCGGCCGATGTAGGAATAACCGGTGCCAATTTCCTGGTAGCCGACGCCGGTGGAGTGGCGCTTACCGAAAACGAAGGAAATGCAAGCATGTCGGTTTCGTTTCCCAAAATTCACATCGTTATTTCAGGTATCGAAAAAGTAATCCCTTCAGTTAAAGATTTGCCGCTTTTCTGGCCGCTTCTTTCAGCCATGGGAACCGGGCAGCAGGTAACGGTTTACAATTCGCTGCTCACCGGTCCTAAAAAAGAGAATGAAACCAGCGGCCCCGAAAAAATGGTGGTGGTGCTGCTCGATAATAAACGAACAGATATTGCGCAGGAACCGGAAATTTTGCAATCGTTGAAATGCATCCGGTGCGGCGCCTGTTTAAATGCCTGCCCCATTTACAAAAATGTGGGCGGATATACTTACAATACCACTTACAGCGGCCCCATCGGTTCGGTAATTACTCCTTATTTAAAGGATTTTAAATCGTACGGGCACCTTAGTTTTGCAAGTACTGTTTGCGGCGCATGCAGCGAAGTTTGCCCCGTAAAAATTCCGTTGCACTATCTTTTGCTGCTTAACCGCCAAAAATATGTGGAACAGCAGAATGATAATTTTGCCTGGAGTGCAGGCATGAAAGCGTATGCTTATGCTTTCAAAAAAAGAAAAAATCTGGATGCTGTAAACGGAACAATAAAAAATTCGGTTTTAAAGCTGAACAAAAATATCATGGGAAAACAAAAGAAATTTCCCTTACTTGCAAATAAATCATTTAGTAAAATCAGGAAGTTAAATTAAAAATAGGAGTTATGCTGTCTAATACGTGTAAATATGCTTTGAGGGCTTTGATTTACCTCGGAAAATTTTCGAAGGAAGATCAGATGATAGGCATTAAAAAAATTTCGGAAGATTTAAAATTGTCTTCACCTTTTCTCGGAAAAATTCTGCAAAACCTGGTAAAACAGAAATTGCTGGTTTCAACAAAAGGTCCAAACGGAGGTTTTGCCCTGGCACGATCCGGCGATAAAATTACGCTCTGGGACATCGTGATTAAAGTGGACGGGGAAGAATTCTTCACCAACTGCCTAATCAGCCTGGAACCGTGCCGAACGCACGATCCCACAAAACCGCTGTGCCCGGTGCATTCGCAATACGATAAACTGCGCAAGCAAATCGGAGATTTTTACCAGGATACAACACTGGAAATTATCAGCAAGGACATTGATAAGTACGAAGATTTGGTGAGGCTTTAAAAGAATTTTTCCCACTTGCGGCCCGAAACAAAAAAGCGGAAAAATACAATGGATGCAAGAATTCCGGCGGTATTTGCTATGAAGTCGTAAAAATTGCTGCTCCGTGAGCTGGAAATAGTTTGTTGTACAAATTCGAGGGCTGCTGCCAAAAAAAATGAAACGGCCGGTGCGTAGATATATGAATTCAGTTTTAATTTTCTGAACGGCCGGAAAAGCAGCAAACAAAACACAAAAAACAACCCGAAATGGACAATTTTATCGAAGTGGGGAATATTTAGAAAAGGTTTGACAGGCAATTCATTTGCGGGAATAAACAGGCCGTAACAAATTAGCGCCAGCCAGATGATGGGTTTCAGGAATAATTTCATTAATTGCATAACTTTTTTAACGGGCGCAAAGTAATAAAAAGTATGGCAGGTATTTATATTCACATCCCGTTTTGCAGGCAAAAATGTTATTATTGCGATTTTTATAAAACCGTAAACAATTCCCTCACAGAAGCATTCATTCAATCTTTAAAAAATGAAATTCTTCTTCGCAAAGATTTCACCGGAGACGAAAAAATAGAAACCATCTATTTTGGCGGCGGCACGCCTTCAATTTTGAAAAAAGAAGAGCTGGAAGAAATTTTGATTTTTTTGAAAAGTGAATTTCCGGTTTCACCTGGTGCCGAAATTACGTTTGAAGCCAACCCTGATGATTTAACCCCCGGTTACCTGAACGCAATTTTTGAAGCCGGAGTCAACCGGCTCAGCATCGGAATTCAGTCGTTTCAGAATGAACACCTGAAAAAAATGAACCGACGGCATTCGGCCAAACAAGCAGTCGGGTCGGTTTTAAATGCGGGGAAAGCAGGTTTTCAGAATATCAGTGTTGATTTAATTTACGGACTTCCGGACCTGACAATTAAAGAGTGGCAGCAAAGTCTGGATGAAGTTTTTCAACTGCCGGTAAATCATCTGTCGGCTTACCATTTAACTTACCACGAGGGCACACCTTTTTTCACCTGGCTAAAAAAGGGTACCCTGAAAGAACTTTCGGAGCAGCAGAGTGTGGAACAGTTCAATGTGCTCATCGATAAATGTGCAGAGGCAGGTTTTGAGCAATACGAAATTTCCAATTTTGCCCGAAACCAGCGTTATTCAAAACACAACACCGCCTACTGGACCGGCGAAACATATCTCGGTTTGGGACCGTCGGCACATTCATTTAACGGGTTGGTTCGCACCTGGAATGTGGCACATGTTGAAAGCTACATGAAAGCCATAGAAAAAGGCTCATCCTTTTTTCAGCAGGAAAAATTAACTGAAAATGATCAATACAACGAATATATTTTGACACACATTCGCACCAAGTGGGGCGTTTCAGCAAAATACATCCGGGAACATTTTGGCGAAGAAAAAGCAAACTTATTCAGAACAGACGCTGAAAAATATTTGCAGAATAATATGCTCGAAGAACAAAACGAACGTTTTATACTCACCCGCGAAGGATTATTTGTTTCAGACAACATTATGGCAGACCTCATGATAGTTTGATTGTTAACCTATTGATTGAAAACCGGTTCGATTTGATAAATAATGTTAATCGGGTGTGTGGTCTCTCTGAAAAACTTTATCTTAGCGGTTCTTTTTTAAAAACAAAATCAAATGCAGGTTAGAATAGTTAATAAATCGGATCATCCGTTACCGGAATACAGTACTGAATTGTCGGCAGGTGTTGATTTACGCGCCTTTTTGGAAGAACCAGTGGTGTTGAAACCACTCGAACGGAAACTGGTTCCAACCGGTTTGTTTATTGAGTTGCCCAAAGGTTACGAAGCGCAAATAAGGCCCCGAAGCGGACTGGCCATAAAAAAAGGAATTACCGTACTGAACACGCCCGGAACCATCGATGCCGACTACCGGGGCGAAATCAGGGTGATTTTGGTTAATCTTTCGCAGGATGATTTTGTTATTGAAAAAGGCGAGCGCATTTGCCAGATGGTAATTGCGGCGCATGAACAAGTGGAATGGAATTTGGTGGAAGAGCTCAATGAAACCGTGCGGGGCGCAGGTGGATTCGGACACACCGGAAACAATTAGAAATATGACAGCCTGAAAATTTAAATTTAAAATGTATTGAAAATCAGGCTGTAAAGGAGATTAGATAAATGAGAAAGAGATTAATAAAATGGGCAATTTTTAGCTTGCTGACCGGAACAATTTTTTCCTGTTCAGGAGTAAAAACAGTTGCCGAAAAACAAGAAAATTCCAAAGAAAAAACATCTCAGCAAACTGAAAATTCAGCTATTTCAGAAGAGGATCAGAAAAAGTTTGAATACCTGTTTGTGGAAGGACTTAAGGAAAAAGCCCTGGAAAACATGCAAAAAGCCATTCAGCTTTTTTCAAGCTGCCTTGAAATCGATCCCAATTCATCGGCTTCGATGTACGAGCTGGCGCAGATTCATGCAGCCAACAACGATTTTACCAGCGCTTCGCTGCTGCTCGAAAAGGCAATTAGCATAAGTCCTGATAACAAGTGGTACAAAATGCTGCTGGCCCGGGTTTATCAGCAAACAAAAAAGTTTGCCGAAGCAGCCGAAATTTACGATCAACTCCTTCAAAACGAACCCGAAGATTTGGATTTCCTGTACCGGAAAGCCATCCTGCTTTCCAATGCCGGTGAGTTTGAAGAAGCCATCGATACCTACAATAAAATGGAAGAAATTGCCGGGATAAACGAGCAGATTTCAGTGGCCAAACAACAGCTTTATGTTGAAAATGACCAGGTAGAAAAAGCTTTCGAAGAAATTGAAAAGTTAATCGAATTCAACCCTGAGGAACCCCAATATTATGGTTTGATGGCTGATTTGTTTCAAAACCAGGGGGATTCGGTAAATGCCCTGAAGTATTACCGGAGAATCCAGGAACTCGACCCGGAAAACGGATTTGTGCATTTTTCGCTGGCCAATTATTACTTGCAAAAAGATGACATCGAAAAGTCGTTTGAAGAAACCAAAAAAGGATTTCAGAGCAAAGAGGTTGACATTCAAACCAAAATGCAACTTTACATGATGCTGACTTCCAACCCGGACCAGTCGAAACTGACACCGGACCAGGAAGTGGAGCTGGCCGAAATTCTGGTGGAAACACATCCCGACGAGCACATGGTTTATACCATTCGGGCTGAAAGTTTTTTGAAAAAGAATAAGCTGAAAGAAGCCCGCGATGAGTTGCTGAAAGCACTGGAAATTGAAAAAAACGATTACATGCTTTGGGAGCGGTTGCTGTTTATCGATAACGATTTGCAGGACTGGGACGGGCTGTACGAACACAGCAAAGAGGCGATGGACCTTTTTCCGAACCAGCCACAAACCTACTTTTTACATGCCATTGCCTGCGTTCAGCTCGAAAAATTCGAAGAAACCGTTTCTGTTTCCGACGAAGGGTTGATGTATGTGGTCGACAATCCGCAAATGAAAGGGCAGTTTATAATGCTTAAAGGTGAAGCATTGTACAAAATGGGAGAAATGGGGGAAGCTTTCGAAATGTTCGATGCATCGGTTGAGCTGGATCCCGATAACCACATTGCACTCAACAATTACGCTTACTACCTTTCGCTTGCCGGGGAAAACCTCGATAAAGCCGAACGGATGAGCGGCAAAGTAATTGAAATGTTTCCCGATAACCCAACTTACCTCGATACCCACGCCTGGGTATTGTTTAAAAAAGGCGATTACTCGCTGGCAAAGTTTTACATGGAATCGGCCATGAATAACGGGGGAGATGAAAATGGAACCCTGCTCGAGCATTACGGCGATATTCTCATCAAACTCAATAAAGCCGAAGAGGCCGTAAAACACTGGAAAAAGGCACGCGAACTGGGAGATGCTTCAGATTTAATTGACCGGAAAATAGAAGAAAAAAGATACATCGAAGAATAGATGAAGCGGGAAAGATTGAACAGGTTGAGGGATTTCATTTTTTTGGGAGTTGTTATTGTCGTTGCACTTTCGTCGTGTCGCACCACGCGCGATTTGACTGCTGAAAAGGTCCGGCCCATCAGCACCGGCAAACTGCTGAAAAAAGTTGAACAAAACACGTTCGATTACGATTACCTGACCATTCGCAGAATTAACTGCCGGTTTTCCGGCAGCGAAACAAATGCCAATTTCAGGATCAGGCTGCAGGCACAAAAAGATCAGAAAATACTGGTTTCCATCAGCAAAATAAATATTCCGGTGGGGCGGGTGCTGCTCACCCCCGACAGCGTAAAATATGTGAATTACATCGACCGGAATTATTTTGTGGATGACTATACTTATTTGAGCCGTTTTTTAAACATCAATCTCGATTTTGAATCCATCCAGTCCATTATCTCCAACAATGCATTTTCGTACCGCAACGACCAGCGGAACAGAGATTTTCGAACTTTTGAAACCACTGTTGAAGAGGGTTTGTATTTGCTGCAGTCGGAGAAAAACCGGAAAATTGAAAAGCCGGAAAGAGTTGGCAGCGAACAAAAAACAGAGCGACGGTTAAAAAGGTTCGACGATGAAGCGCTGATTTTCCAGAAAATGTATTTCAATCCCGACAATTTTGCCCTCACCATGCTGATTATCGAAGATATTACCAACAACCGGCTGTTGCGTATGAATTTCAGCGATTTTGAAAAAGTACAAAAACACGATTACCCGGGCGCTGTTGAAATGAATGTAATTTCGCCACAGGAAACCATCAGTTTAAGTGCGAGGATGAACGGTTTTTCTACTGAAAAAATTGATGATATCAGTCTTCGGATTCCGGAAAAATACGAGCAAATCCGTGTGAATTAACCACTACTCGTGGAACCACTCCAGTGGTGCCACGAGTAAACGACGAGTAAACGATGAGTAAGCAAGCTAAATATTGGCAACTCTCCGTAAACTCGGAATATCCAGAAATTTAATTTTGCGTCCCTGCAGTTCTA
>CAYUBV010000053.1:0-13478 GCA_964443035.1 uncultured Tangfeifania sp. | reverse complement strand
TAATCATCCGCAGGATGATTGGCTCCTCTCCGCCAGCCGGCGGAGAGGCCGGGAGAGGTCAGATTTTCCTTCTGACCCCCTAAATCCCCCCAAGGGGGACAAGGACAGTGCTTCAAAGTTATTTGGCATTTCAAATTTACGAACTTATATTTTGTGCACGTCCCTAATAATCATCCGCAGGATGATTGGCTCCTCTCCGCCAACCGGCGGGGAGGCCGGGAGAGGTCTGTCGAAATCACTTCATTTTTCGCCGGATGGCATAAATGGCTTCCACAATGCTGCTGGTTTCGGTTTTGGCCATAATGTTGGCGCGGTGCTTTTCAACCGTCCGATCAGATATTTTAAGAATTGTTGCAATTTGCTTAATGGGCAATCCCTGGGCCGACCATTCCAGCACTTCTTTTTCGCGGGTAGTAAGCAGGAAGCCATTTCCGTTGAGCGGAACCTGAAAAGTTATTTCAGCCTCTGTGTCTCCGGAAATCCCATCACCGTTTAAACCACCGGCAGAAACCACTTCTGCCATAAACAAGCCTTCTTCGAGGTAATCGGTGCAAATCAGGTGAATATCGAACCGGAGTAAATTGTCGGCTTTCAGCAAAACGGACCGAAAAAGACAAAAATTCTTCAACCCATTCATGCATTTCCGGTAATTTAACAGGTTATTTTCCTGCTCCGGAAAATCAAAAACAGCGTCAATCTTTGGATTCTCACCATCCTTGATTTTAAACCCGGTAAGCTTTTTGAAAGCGGAATTCATCATTATTATCCGGTTGTTATCAGCCACAAACTTGGCCACCGGTGTAGATTCAAACTGTAGCTTAAAGTTTTCAGAGTCGAATACTCTGTTTTTTTTTCCTTTATCCAGTTGAATTTCAATTTTTCGCGTCATTGCGTCATCATCAAAAGGCAAAAAAACAAAATTATCAACCCCCATTTCCAGGCCAATCATCACATCTTCTTTTGAATATTCGCGCATGTAAAGGAAAAAAGAGGTGCCCTTTTTAATTAAATCCTGGTGTAAAAGATTCAAAACCTGCAACCCGGTTTTTTCTTCCATCTCATTCTGACAAATAATCAAATCGGGGGTGCATTCGCGGGCTTTACTCATTCCTTCGTTTACATTTACCGCATGAAAAACATCAAACCCTTTTTCAATTAAAAAATTATACAGTTTTGTTTTTTCGTCTTCTTCCCGTTGAAGAATCAGGAGAATGTTACATTTTTCTGAGTTCATGTCAGGATAAGTTTTCAGTTAATTCGATTTGGTTTTGACCTATATTTTGAATCAAATCTACTAAAAATAAGTAAAAACACCTATACGTAATTTCACCTATTCTCTGAATTCGTGGTTTTTAGACACGAAATACAACATTCCGGGCCTGAAACTGCAAAAAACCGGATTTTAAATTTTTTTGCCATTGCTGTTCTATTCTTAATTCAATCTGTACACAGGAAAAAATCATTAATCCCTTTTCTTTTTCTAATTTTGCCTCAAATTAAAATTGACAACAAATGAGTGACGACAAGAAGATAATTTTTTCGATGTACAAGGTGAGTAAAACTTACCCCCAGAGCAATAAAACCATCATAAAAGATATTTCGCTGTCTTTTTTCCTGGGTGCCAAAATCGGCATCATCGGGCTGAACGGAGCCGGAAAATCGACGCTGCTGCGCATTATTGCCGGAAAGGATAAAAACTTTAACGGCGAACTGGTTTTTTCACCCGGTTATTCGGTTGATATGCTCGAGCAGGAGCCCGAACTCGACGAGAGCAAAACCGTAATTGAAGTGGTGAAGGAGGGCGCAAAAGAGGTGGTGGATGTGCTGAATGCCTATGAAGAAATTAATCAGAAATTCGGATTGCCGGAGGTTTACGAAAACCCGGATGAAATGGACAGGCTGATGAAAGAGCAGGAGAAGTTACAGGAGAAAATCGACCAGATGGATGCCTGGAACTTAGACAGCCGGCTGGAGCGGGCAATGGATGCCCTGCGGTGCCCGCCCAACGAACAACCCGTGAGCGAACTTTCGGGCGGAGAACGGCGCCGCGTGGCACTTTGCCGTTTGTTGCTGCAGGAACCGGATGTGCTGCTGCTGGACGAACCGACCAACCACTTAGATGCCGAAAGTATCCTCTGGCTCGAAATGCACCTGAAACAATATAAAGGAACGGTGATTTGCATTACCCACGACCGTTACTTCCTCGACAATGTGGCAGGATGGATTCTCGAACTCGACCGCGGACATGGCATTCCGTGGGAAGGAAATTACAGCTCGTGGTTAGAGCAAAAAGCCAAACGCTTAGAGCAGGAAGAAAAAGGCAGCCAGAAACGCAGAAGAACACTGGAGCGCGAACTGGAATGGGTGCGAATGGCGCCCAAAGCGCGGCAGGCAAAATCGAAAGCCCGTTTGAATGCCTACGACAAACTGATGAATGAAGATCTGAAACAAAAAGAAGAAAAGCTGGAAATATTTATTCCGAACGGTCCGCGGCTGGGCGACAAAGTGATTGAAATGGAAAATGTTTCCAAAAGTTTTGGCGACCGCCTGCTTTTTGAAGAGTTGAGTTTCAACCTTCCGCGTTCCGGAATTATCGGGGTAATTGGCCCGAATGGCGCCGGAAAAACCACGCTTTTCAGACTCATCCTCGGTCAGTTGCAGCCCGATACCGGAAAAATTGAGATTGGCGACACGGTAAAAATGAGTTACGTGGATCAAAGCCACGCAGCCATCGACCCGGAAAAAACAGTTTTCGAGGTAATTTCAGGGGGCACCGAAACAATGATGCTGGGCAACCGTCAGGTAAATTCACGCGCCTATGTTGCACGCTTCAACTTTACCGGCGGAGACCAGGAGAAAAAATGCGGTGTACTTTCCGGAGGTGAGCGCAACCGGCTCCACCTGGCACTCTCCTTAAAATCGGAAGGAAATGTATTGCTGTTAGATGAGCCTACCAACGACATCGATGTAAATACGCTTCGTGCGCTGGAGGAAGGACTGGAGAGTTTTGCAGGTTGCGCGGTAGTTATTTCGCACGACCGCTGGTTTCTCGACCGAATTGCCACGCACATTCTGGCATTTGAAGGCGATGCCAAAGCTTATTATTTCGAAGGTTCGTTTTCGGAATACGAGGAAAACAAGAAAAAAAGACTGGGCGACGCTATTCCCAAAAGATTCAAATACAAAAAGCTTCAGTAAAAATTTAAAAGGGCTGCCTGAAAAATCAGACAGCCCTTTTTGATAATATCGAATTGACTTATAAATCTATTCTTTAGGCGCTTCAGCTTCAGCAGCTCCGAGAAGCGTTTTGTCTTCGATGCTAAGGTCTTCCTCTCTTTTGGTTACTTTGCTTCCCATTGCTCCGTAGAAGAACAGGTAAGCCAAACCGGCAACAATTATCCAGTAGCTCATATTGTAATTGGCAACATCGGCCAGCCATCCCTGAATTAACGGAAGAATACCGCCACCGGCAACAAGTACCATAAAAATACCGGAAGCAGCAGCGAGGTATTTACCCAACCCTTCAACAGCGAGGTTGAAAATACTGCCCCACATGATTGAGGTACACAAACCAACCAGTGCAAGGAAAAAGAATTTTATGGGTACCTGATAAAAATCGAAATTAATGGCACCTCCCACAACGTTAAAAGTTGGCATTGAAATAACCGTTGTTGGGGGCCAGAATATTGACAGGAGAACCAATAAAATACCGGTAAATGAAGCAGTGCTTAACATTTTGTTACTGGCAATTCTGTCTCCGAATGAAGCTCCGAATAATCGTCCAACAAGCATGAGCAGCCAGTACATACCAACTACCCCACCTGCAATTCCGGCGCCAATTCCCAATCCGGGAGTATCGCGGCCCTGCACAATTTTTTGTGCACTTTCAAAAGCATCTTCACTAATTACCAAATCCCTGTAGCTTCTGTCACCCAGACTTTGATCGTCCGCCGATTGAAGTTCCTGCAGGTATTCCGGGTCTGCCTGTTGCCTTTCATATTCGGAAATAATTTCCTCCGACTGTTCTACAGTTGGTGTGGTCATGTACAGATTTGCCATTCCGGGTGTTCCTACTTCAACACCTACATAAACAAAAATTGCAATGGCCCCTAACACAAAATGACGGAATTTCAGTGCGCCACCCATCAAACGTCCCAGTGGTTCTTTCGGCTGGTCGGCATGTGGTTCGGGAATGCTGGTAACCAACAGAATAAAAAACACAAGTGCGAATACACCCAATGCAATGTAGAGAATGGGAAAAACGTCTTTGATATTGGCTTTTGTTGCTTCACCAATAAGGATACCCACAAATACCGGAGTAAATGTAGCCATTACTGAATTAAACGATCCACCCACCTGAATGAGCTGGTTTCCTTTGTTTCCGCCTCCGCCAAGGGTGTTCAGCATCGGGTTTACAACAATGTTTAACAAACACATGGAGAAACCTGCAACAAATGCACCCAGCAGATAAATACCGAAACTTTGGGCATGTCCTGAAAGGTATTGAATACCCACTCCAACGAATCCTACGGCTACTGCAATCAATGCAGTTTTTTTGTAACCGACTTTCTGAAGAAGAATTCCTCCGGGTATACCGATAACCGCATAAGCAATAAAGTTTGCCAGGTTACCCAACATTCCCAGTGAGTTGGAAACATTGAACTGGTTTTTTAACACAATTCCCATCGGTGCTGCCAAATTGGTTATGAATGAGATCATACCAAAAAGCAGGATCATCATAATTATTGGCACTACATAACTCTTGTTTCTATTCATGATTTACTAATTTAAATTGATTAAATATTTCTATTTTTTTGTAGTTATAAAATCGAAGTAAAATCTTTTCAATTTATTTAATAAGCCGTAAAAGTATTAAAATATTATTTTTAACAATATTTCAGCCTGAATCTTTTTACAGATTCAGTTTTATCGATCCCTGATTCCGGATAAATAATGTATGGCAACTGCCTTCTCCGTAAACATGCTCGAGTGTTTTTACATATTCACCGAGTTTATCCTGCGGAACAAAAGCCTGGATGGTTCCGCCGAAGCCACCGCCATGAACGCGCCATGCGCCGCTGCCTTTCAGAACCATTTCGCTGAGCGCAAGTGCCAGTGAAACAACCTGCTCGTGTTTGTGCACCACATCAAAAATATTCTGATTGTACATGTAAGAACTGTACCCGGAATCAACCACCATTTTCAGGAAAGCCTGAAAATCATCTTTTTCAAGGGCTGCAACCTGGTCGACCACCCGCTGGTTATCTTTCTGGAAATGGTAGGCACGCAGAATGGCCCGGTCGCCGGTTTTTTTGCGCAACGCAGGAATTTTCTCCACAATTTGTTCCAGGGTCACTTCGCGTAAAACGGTAGCGCCAAATTCGGCAGCAACCGATTTCATTTCGTCAGGCAGCGAAGCGTATTCTGCCTGAGAAGCAGCATCGTCGTGGCCACCGCCAACATCAGTAATTACAAGCGAAAAACCGGTGGAAACGAAATCGAAATCAACCTCTTTAACAACCGGATCGGCCGGGTCTTTAAAGTCGATGGTAATGAGTCCCCCTACCGAACAGGCAGTCTGGTCCATCAATCCGCAGGGCTTTCCGAAATAGTTGTTTTCGGCCCACTGCCCGATTATGGCATTTTCAACCGCCGGCATTTTCCCGTCGTTAAAAAGCTCGCTGAGGATAGTTCCGATCATCACTTCGAAAGAAGCCGAAGAACTCAGCCCCGATCCTTTGGGCACACGGCCATCGATGCAGGCGTCGAAACCGCCAATTTTGTAGCCGTTTTCCTTCATTCCGGCGCACATTCCTTTTACCAGCGAATTCGAGGTGTAAAAGTTGGATTTGTCAATGTCGAGGTTTGAAATATCAAACTCAAAATCAGGATAACCGGTTGATTTCACCCGAATCAGGTTGCTTCCGTTGGCTGCGGCAACAGCTATGTTATCGAGATCTACTGCCCCGGCCAGCACACGTCCGTGGTTATGATCGGTGTGATTTCCGCCAATCTCAGTTCGCCCGGGCGAACTGAAAAGCTGCACCTCATCGGTACCGAAAGTTTCTTTAAAATCGTTCATCAGTTTTACATACCGCTCTGCCTGGCTTTTCAAAACTGCTTCATCTGTTCCGTACAATTCCTGAAACAGCGGATTATTGCCGCCGTAAATTTTCTCAATCAAACTGTTAATTTTTGTCATAACTCAGTATCTTTTAATTATTTCACCTTATTTTTTTCAACTGGTAGGTACTAGTAGGTACAAATATAGTTTTTAAAAAGACTGTCGTTTTTATAATAAAAATGTTGCATAACATATTTCAGACTACAAACTTTTTCTCAGAATCAGTTTCGATGGATTTCTGACTTTTTTTGCCTGATGTGTTATCACCATATTCCCCAAAGTTTTACCCATTGTATTAAAATCGGTTGAAATGGTTGTTATCCCGCCTGCAACAACTTCTTTTAGCATGGTATCGTTAAAGGAAACAATGCCAAATTTTTTCCCAAGTTTGAATTTATATTTCTTTGCAATTTTCACCAGTTCCACCAAGTCGCGATCCGAAGTTAAAAAATAGGCTTCATACAGTTGAGGCCGCACTCCCTGCAATGATTTTAAAACCGCATAGTTTAAATTATTATCCTTGCAAAACCTCTCGAAACCTTTTACCCTTTCAGCGGGTTCTTTTCCGCCGGGATGCACAAACAACAGTTTCCTGTATTTTTTCAGCAGTTTCGCTCCTTCGGTCATTGCATCATATATATCCTGTTCAAAATCCTGGTAAACAACCGGATACTTTTCCAGGTCGGGTTTCAACCTGTCAATTATATAAACACTGTCATCCGGTAGTTTTGAAATAAGATGGCTGGTATTGTCGAATGTTCCGGGCATAATGATGTACGAAGTGTAATTACCTGCGCTCTCCAGAATCAGGTTTTTAAATACTTTGTAATTAAAATGGTGAAAAAATACATCCACGCTTCCCCGGCCTTTCAGGCTGCCAATCAATGAATTGTAAAGGTCTTCCTTAAAGGCATTAAATTCATCAAAAAGGACAAATATTTTCTCCTCCCGATGAATTTCTGTAGTAGCG
This sequence comes from uncultured Tangfeifania sp., assembly GCA_964443035.1. Taxonomy (GTDB): domain Bacteria; phylum Bacteroidota; class Bacteroidia; order Bacteroidales; family Prolixibacteraceae; genus Tangfeifania. The sequence goes on along the minus strand of CAYUBV010000053.1, from coordinate 6,384 downwards.
ATGTAATACCCTTTACCGGGCTGACTAACAATCACCCCCTTTGCTTTCAGCTCGTTAAAAGCAACCATCACCGTATCCCGGCTCAATCCAAACTCTGAACAAATCTGGTTAATGGAAGGGATTTTATCTCCTTTTTTCAGACCATTATTATTGATGGAATTATAAATAGATTCAATAATCTGGCGGTATTTGGGTTTCCCGGAATTGGGATCGATTTTGATGATTCTTTTCAAAACTCAGGTTTTAGCTTTACACAAAAATAATAAATTCCGGTCAATTATACATGTTAAAAAACACTACCGGTACCTACCGGTACGAATTGATTAAATCTGCATTTTTGTATATTTACAGAGTTTCATTAATAAAAAAATGAATGTTCATATTGTGTCATATTGTTTATTTGCACGTCATGCTGAACTTGTTTCAGCATCTCATATTATTAATAACCAGAAAATTAACAAAGAGACCCTGAATCCGCCGATTGGCGGACAGGGTGACGATCGCTTTATGATGCATAACGGATATTCAAAATAAAAAAACATAAAAATCGAATGAACAAACAATAAATCAAAATAGAATGAAAATACAATCAGACTTTTTCGGACAACTTCCCGACGGCCGCGAAGCCAAATTATTCACCCTTCAAAACGATAATAAACTCACTGTAAAAATTACTAATTACGGGGGAATTATAACAAGTATTGAAATGCCCGATAAAAACGGCAATAGGGAAAATGTAGTTTGCGGTTTCGACAAACTGGAAGATTACCTCAGCGATGAATACCTGGAAAGCTACCCTTATTTTGGTGCGGTCATCGGAAGATTTGGCAACCGGATTGCCAAAGGACACCTCGAAATTGAAGGGAAAGTTTATGAAATGGCAATTAACAACGGCCCCAACCATTTACACGGCGGCAAAATTGGTTTCGACCGCCGGCTCTGGGATGCCAAAATGGTTGAAAAAGAAAACAGTGTGGGTGTGGAACTCGCTTACCTCAGTCCGCATCTCGAGGAAAATTACCCGGGAAATTTAGCGGTGAAATGTGTTTACACCCTGAATAATAAAAACGAATTGACGATTGAATATTTTGCTGAAACCGACCAGGCTACGGTTGTCAATCTCACCAATCACTCCTATTTCAACCTGACCGGCGGAAAAGAAAACATTCTGAATCATGAGTTGAAACTCACTGCTGATAAAATTACAGAAATGGACGAACAGATTCCAACCGGAAGAATCATTCCGGTTGAAGGAACAGCGTTTGATTTTAGCGAGTTCAAAAAATTTAAAGAAGACCTTGACAAACTGCCCACCGGTTACGACGATAATTTTGTGCTCGACAATGAAAAAGGAGAATTAAAACACGCAGGTACACTGAAGGAAGAAAAAAGCAGACGCCGGATTGATGTATCCACCACGCAGCCGGGTATGCAACTTTACACGGGCTACTGGATTCCGGAACTAACCATCGATGGAGAGAAAAAATTCGGAAGTTATGCGGGCGTTGCACTTGAAACACAGCACTACCCCGATACGCCGCATCACGAAAATTTCCCGTCTACCCTGCTTTTGCCGGGAGAAGTCTATAACGAAAAAACCATCTACGAATTCACAACTGAATAAAAACACGATTTTATGCGTGAATAAAAACGGGAGAATTTGAATCATCAAAAATTTCCCGTTTTTTATTTAATACCGGTTCCAGTTGAAACTTCACTGCAAAAACAGAGTATTCCCATTTTTTTTTACTTTTGGAATGCTAAATTTAAAAATCATAACCATCCGGTATGAAAACAATAATTGAACTTTTTGAGACAACTGTCGCCAATTACCCCGACAATGTTTACCTGTGGGAGAAAAAAGATGGAAAATACCAGGGCACGTCTTATAAAGAAACGCGCAAAACAGTTTTAAAGTTAGCCGCCGGACTTATTTCGCTCGGACTCAAAAAAGGAGACCGCCTGGGGTTGATTTCCGACGGACGCAACGACTGGATAATCAGTGAACTGGGGATGCTTTATGCCGGTGGTGTAAATGTCCCTTTGTCCATCCGGCTGCACGAAACCGAGCTTATCTTCAGGTTGAAGCACAGCGGCAGCAAATACATTTTTGTTTCGGGGGCTCATGCCGGAAAAGTAGAAGAAATCAGGAGAGCTTTGCCTGAACTGGAAAAAATTATTTTCATCGACGGAACGGAAAATCCCGGTAAAAATGATGTGAATTACCGTGATTTAATCGGGCAGGGAGAAGAATACCTGGAAACGCACCGGGAAGAGGTAAATGCCGTCCGTGAAAACATTCAACCCGATGATTTGGCAAATATCAGCTATACATCGGGAACAACTGCCGATCCGAAAGGAATTATGCTTTCGCACCTGAATTATGCAGCCAATGTGGTGCAGGCGAATACGCTGATGGAACTGCAATCGGACTGGCGGACCCTGGCAATTTTGCCATGGGACCATGCTTTTGCGCACACCGCCTGTTTGTATGCATTCATGTTTAAAGGCGCCAGCATTGCCTCGGTTGAACAAGGCCGGACACCTCTTGAAACGCTGAAAAATATTCCGAAAAATATCAAAGAAATCAAGCCCACTCTTTTAATGAGTGTGCCGGCTTTCTCCAAAAAATTCAGACAAAATATCGAAGGCCAAATCCGCAAAAAAGGCGAAACCCTATACAACGTTTTTCAGTTTGCATTGAAAGTTGCCTACACATACAATGGGCTTGGCTACAACCGCGGAAAAGGCTGGAAATTTATTCTGAAACCGCCTTTGTGGATTTTCGACAAAATTCTTTTCAAAAAAATCAGGGAAGGTTTTGGCGGCGAACTGAAATTCTTTATCGGCGGTGGAGCCCTGCTCGATATCGAACTGCAGCGTTTCTTTTATGCCATCGGAATTCCGGTTTTGCAGGGGTATGGTTTAACCGAAGCTGCGCCTGTAATTTCATCCAATGCGCTTCATGCCATTAAATTTGGGTCCTCGGGAAAGTTAGTTAAATACCTCGATTTAAAAATTCTGGATGAAGACGGCAATGAAATGCCCCGCGGACAAAAAGGCGAAATTGTGGTTAAAGGCGACAATGTAATGCTGGGGTACTGGAACAATCCAACTGCCACGGCCGAAACCATTAAAAAGGGCTGGCTGCACACCGGCGACATGGGCTACATGGACGAAGACGATTATCTGTATGTGCTGGGCCGCTTTAAAAGCCTGCTTATCGGTAACGACGGCGAAAAGTACAGCCCCGAGGGTATTGAAGAAGCCATTGTGGAGCAATCGCCTTTCATTCATCAAATGATGCTGTACAATAACCAGAATGCATACACTTCGGCCATGATTGTTCCTGATATTGAAGCAGTAAACCGCGAATTAAAACACCGCGATATTGAACCGGGAACTGACGAAGGAAACCGCGAATCGTTAAAAATTTTACAAGACGACTTAAACCAGTACAAAAAAGGAGGAGAACACGACGACATGTTCCCCGACCGCTGGCTGCCGGCTGCATTTGTTGTACTGCCCGAATCGTTTAACCAGGAAAACGGACTGGTAAATGCCACCATGAAAATGGTGCGTGGCAAAATCTGTGAATATTTTAACATTGAACTTGAATTTTTATATACTCCTGAAGCAAGAAACATTGAAAACGATGTAAATTTGACGGCCATAAAAAAGTGGAATTCATAAAACGCACGAAGTATGATTATTGAAACACAGTGTTACCCCCGCGCAGCAGTTATCGGAAATCCGTCGGATGGCTATTTTGGAAAAACCATTGCTTTCCTATTCTCAAATTTCCAGGCAAAAGTGCAGTTGTATCACACACCCGAGCTCAATATTCAGCCACAGTGGCTCGACAAAACACATTTTGGAAGTATGAAAGAGCTGGTGGAAAATGTAAACACCAAAGGCTATTACGGAGGAATCCGTTTGCTGAAAGCTACCATCAAAGTTTTTTATGATTACTGCCGGGAATGCAACATCCAGCTCGACGAACGGAATTTTACCATCCGTTACGATTCCAACATCCCGCTCCGACTCGGACTTGCAGGTTCGAGCGCCATTATTACGGCCTGCATGAAAGCCCTGATTTCGTTTTACGGGGTTGCCATTCCAAAACCCATTCTGGCCAACCTGGTGCTGAATGTTGAAAACCAGGAACTCGGAATTGCCGCCGGGTTGCAGGATCGTGTGGCTCAGGCTTACGAACAACCCGTTTACATGGATTTCAACAAAGAAACAATGAAAAAACAGGGATTCGGAAATTACGAAGTGCTCGATGCAGCCAGTTTCCCGAATATGTACATTGCGTTCCGGAAAAACCTGTCGGAAGGCACCGAAATATTGCACAACAACCTGCGCGCCCGGTTCAATATCGGTGAAAAGGAGGTGCTGGAAGCCATGCAAAAGTGGGCCGGTTACACCGAAGAATTTAAGAACGCATTAAAAACCCGCGATTATAAAAAGATGCATCAGCTCATCGATGCCAATTTCGATCTGCGCCGCAGCCTCATCCCTATCTCAAAAGGAAATGTGGAGATGGTGGAAACTGCCCGCTCAACGGGTGCGTCGGCCAAATTTACTGGTTCGGGCGGAGCAATTATCGGAACTTACGAAGACGAAAAAATGTTTGAAAAAATGGAAAAAGCGCTGGAAGAAAAAGAAATTGAAGTAATAAAACCCAATATTGTAAACAATTGCTAAAATGATAAAAAAAGCCGTAATACCCGCCGCCGGGTGGGGAACCCGATTTTTACCGATTACCAAGTCGCAACCCAAGGAGATGATCCCGATTGTAGATACACCCGTTATTCAATATGTGGTGGAAGAAGCCGTGGAAAGCGGAATCACCGACATCCTCATGATTATCGGAAAAGGGAAACGCGCCATCGAGGAACATTTCGACCGCAGCCCGCAACTGGAGGAGTCGCTGATGGCCAAAAAACGCTATGATTTGCTGGAACAAATGAAAAAAATTTCGCAACTGGCAAACATCCATTTTATTTGGCAAAAAGAGATGAACGGACTGGGAGATGCCATCCGTTATGCCCGCGACCACGTGGGAAACGAACCGTTTGCCGTGCTGCTGGGCGACACACTCATTAGCGGCAAAGGAGAACCGATTACCAAACAACTCATCGATGTTTACGAACGCTACCGGAGTTCAGTTGTGGCGCTGGAGGAAGTGCCACGGAATAAAGTACACCGCTACGGAATAATTAAAGGAAAAAAGCTGGAAAGCAACGTAATGATTGCCGAAGATTTCATTGAAAAACCATCGGTAGAAGAAGCGCCTTCGAACCTGGCCATCGCCAGCCGCTATATTTTTACACCCGAAATTTTCGACTACCTCGACAAAACAAAACCCGGAAAAGGCAACGAAATTCAACTAACCGATGCCATGCGCGACATGGTGAAAAAATATGCCATGTACGGACTGCGGTTTCAGGGCACGCGGTACGACATAGGCAACAAACTCGATTTCCTGAAAACCAACATCATTTACGGATTGATGCACCCGGAAATCGGCGACCCGCTACGCACGTGGCTCAAAGATTTTTCAAAGGAGTTGTAGCAACTTTTAGTTAACTGTCATTTCGGGAATGTACCCAAAAAAAATTGGGTGGGCACTATAAAAGAATGGGTAATATTTTAATGAAATTCAATTCTCTAACCTGTTTAATTAACAGGCTAAACTACCTCTCCGTATAAATCATAAACTTCGGCACCGGTGATTTTAACAGTTACAAAATCGCCGCGCCGGAGTTCTTTACCCGAAGAAACGATCACTTCGCCATCCACTTCCGGCGAATCGTATTCGGTGCGTCCAACATAGCTTTCGCCTTCCTCCCGGTCGATTATCACTCTAAATGTCTGCCCGGTTTTTTGCTGATTGAGCTCCGCAGAAATTTGCTGCTGAATTTCCATAATTTCATCGGCGCGGGCCTGTTTCACATCTTCCGGCACATCGTCGGTAAATTTTTTTGAGGCGTAGGTTCCTTCTTCGTGCGAATACGGGAAAACTCCCAGCCGTTCAAATTTTGTTTTTTTGATGAATTCTTTCAGCTCTTCAAAATCGGCTTCCGTTTCTCCCGGAAATCCAACCAGCATGGTGGTTCGCAGAATTACCCCGGGCACTTCCTCTTTTATTCGCTTGATGAGCGCCTCGGTTTCTTCGCGTGTCACATGGCGCAACATTCGTTTTAAAACCGGGTTGGCAATGTGCTGCAGCGGCATGTCTAAGTATTTACACACCTTCGGATTATCGCGCATCACCGGCAAAATTTCATACGGAAATTTGGTGGGATATAAATAGTGCAGCCGTATCCACTCAATTCCCTCTATTTGCGAAATCTGCTCAATCAATTCCGGCAATTG